>SYID01000164.1 GCA_005798925.1 Verrucomicrobiota bacterium | reverse complement strand
CTATGACGCCATCGAGACCCGCACGCGCGAAGCCATCGAGAAGTCCGGGAAGAAGAAGGCGACGAAGACCCCGCTTAAACCCTTCCCGTTCGGGGAGAAAAAATAACCCGAAGAGGACTGAGTTGAGGACGGCGTAGAGGACTGGATGGAGGGCTGAGTTGAACGAAGCACAGCCTTAGATTCAGTCCGACCAAAGATTTTAGCAGCTGCCGCCGCAGGTGGCGGGTGGCAGGAATCATCCATTCAGCCCTCAGTTGTCAGTTCAGCCCTCTGTCATCGATTCAGACATTGTCCCAGGCGGCGGGTGGCAGGTCCGGGTGGCAGGTGACAGGACTTATCCATTCAGCACTGCATTCAGTCCTTAATTCAGCCCTCAATTCAGCCCTCAGTGGTCAATTGAACCCTCTGCCATCTGTCCTCTGTCATCGATTCAGACATCGACTCTTCCTACAACTTCCCCCTCCTCCCGGGGTTTCCTCATTAGCCCACCCCTGCCCCTACCCCTATCCCTAAGTATGAAGCAATTCCTCTCCCTCCTTCTCGCCGCCGCCGTCGGCTCCGCCGCGACCTATTTCGCGATGGAAGCCCGGCAGCCCGCTCAGGCCAAGACCGAGCAGCCTAAGGCCGATAGTTCGCCGTTCGCCGCCAAAGCGAAGGCTCCCGAAGGCGATGCGGCGGAAGCGTCACGCAAGCAGGGCGCCCCGAAGTTCGGCGGCAAAGCCGGCGGTTTCCTGCCCGATGAGATCGAAGGCGTCACCCCCGAGCAGCTGAACAAATGCCGGATAGCCCTCTTCAAGACCTTCCAGGACGAAGGGGTCAAAGCCGCGCGCGCCAAGCAGGCTGAGCTCCGCAAGGAAGCCGAATACGCTTCCGACGACGAGAAGAAGAACCTGCGTCCGCAGTTCGAAGAAGCCGCCCTCGATCTCCGCAAGGCGACCAAGGAGGCCGTCCTCGCCGCCGACGCAGAGCTGACCGAAGACGTCGTCGACAAAGTCCTGGACGTCGTCGAAGAACGCATGAAGCAGCGCATGCAGGAAGGCTTCCAGAAGAGGAAGAAGTGAGCCGCGGCAGCCGATAAGATGGCTGAGTCGATGACTGAATGCTGGAGTATCGAGTATGGAGTATCGAGTATAGGGGGAGTGCATGCCTTGAGGTAGGGTCAGCACTGCGTGCTGACCAAGTTGCCCCACTCTCGGTCCCCGATCTGCATGACTGCCTCAAGCTAGGGCGGTCATTGCCATGGCCGCCGTTCGCCAAGGCACGTGCGACCACCGGGTAGAGTCTTCGACCATACCAACCTCCTTCCGCCCACGGACGTGAAGGTGATCACGCATGATCGAGGGCCGGAGGATTGGCCGGGGGCATTTCTTTCAGGCCTCAGGTCTCGGCCGTCAGGTGCCTGGTTCGGGTATTCAGGTTCGGCCTCAGGTGGCAGGAAATCTGTCCTCTGCCATCCGCCATCGATTCAGCCATCTTCTCAGGTGGCGGGTGGTAGCCTCAGGTGGCGGTTGGCAGGCCTGATCTATTCAGTCCTCCATTCAGCCCTCAACGCAGTCCTCCACTCAGCATCTCAAACACACCCTTCAGCTCCGCATCGGTGAGCGGGCGGTCCCAGAGGAGGAAGCGGGCGATCTCGCCGTCGAAGGATTCCTTGCCGGGATGCTGGATCGCATCGCGCTCCTGGCCGATCGCGAGTTTCGAGGCGTCGGCCTTGGGATTGATCGGGAACTGCGCCGTGGCGCAGGGCTTCAGGTCGTTGACGAAGAATTCAAGTTTCGCTTCGGCCTGTCCGGCGCCCATGCGTCCGGCGAGGAAATGGAATCTTCCTTCTTCCAGCTTCGGCCCGACGAGCTTGGGATTATTGACGTCGAAGCGGCCGAAGGTGAGGCCATTACGCGCGCCCCACCAGACGGTGTTATCGTCGTCGAGGCAGCCCCACAGACCTTCGTATTTCTGGCCGTTGCGGAGGTTGCCGAAGAAGGAGTTGACGTCTTTGAGGCCGACGCGCTGCGGGCAGACCTTCACGACCGCGACCCAAGTGCAGCCATCGCCGCGGATCAGTCCGTCGAGCGCCGCCTCATCATGACAGACCAGCTCTTGCTGACGGAACGAGAGCGTCGCGCGCGGACCTTCCACGACCGAAGGCAGGCCCGAGGTCGGCGCGGAGCGCCCCTTCGGCTGGCCGACGAATGACCGGAGTCCGGCGGGGCCGGCCTGATTGGTCCACTCCGTGACGCGACCATGCGCATCGAGCGCGACGCCCTTGCCCGCATCGAGATCCACCATGAGTCCGGCCGTGGGTATTTCGGCGGCGATGGAAGTCGCGACACAAAGCAACGCAATCAGACGGAGGATCATGGGGGGGCCGAATAGAAGACCGAGTTAAGCACTGAATCGAGGGCAGACTAAGACATCAGCTAGGGTTGAGCGCCCTCGCTCAACCGCGGTTTAGGGTAGGGACAGCACCACGTGCTGTCCTGATCACACCTCAGACCCAAGGGCAGGACGCGATAGTGATCACGTCCTCCCCTCGATGCACGGCTGACCGGGGGCGGTCAGCCCTACCCACGACAGCCACTCAAAAGGAGACCGGAAACCGGATGATTGGCTGGGGATTCATTTTCAGGTCTCGGGTCTCAGCCATCAGGTGCCTGGGTCAGGTGATCTGGTTCAGGAAATCCGCCCTCGGTCATCGATTCAGTCATCTCCCCGTTTAAGGTGGCGGGTGGCAGCCCCAGGTGGCAGATGGCAGGCCTGATCCATTCAGTCCTCAATTCAGCCCTCCACTCAGTCCTCAATGCAGCCCTCCATGGTCAACCAAGGAAAACTAGGGCAGCACGCGGTGCTGCCCCAACCCCAAGACAAGCACTCCCCCTATACTCGATACTCTATACTCGATACTCGCAGCATTCCTCCCCACCCCTACCCCTACCCCTACCCCTTCCCACCCCCCTTTTCCTCTGGAACTCTCCCGTCCGCTCGGCATCTAATACCCCCATGTCCCCCCGCGCACTTTCCCTCCTCGGATTGTCCCTGCTCGCCGCCGCCACCGGCCGCGCCCAGTCCGCCGATACGGTCTTCGTCGAAGCCGAATCCCTCGCCTCCCAAGGCGGGTGGAAGATCGATACGGCTTTCACCAACATCGTCGGCTCTCCCTACCTTCTGGCCCACGGCCTCGGCAAGCCCGTCGCCGACGCGACCGGCACCGTCCGCATCCCCGCCGCGGGCGAATACCGCGTCTGGGTGCGCACCAAGGATTGGGTCGCCCACTGGAACGCCCCCGGCACCCCCGGCCGCTTCCAGCTGATCGTCAACGGCCAGCCCGTCTCCGCCGAGTTCGGCACCCAGGGGGCCGAGTGGCATTGGCAGGCAGGCGGCAAGGTCACCCTGCCCGCCGGCGACGTGAAGATCGCCCTGCATGACCTCACCGGTTTCGCCGGTCGCGCCGACGCCATTCTCCTCAGCAAGGACGCCTCGTTCACTCCGCCCGAAGGCGACGCGCTCGTCGCGGCCCGTTCGCGGTGGAACAGCCCCAAGGGCGCCGAAGACCTGGGCGAGTTCGACCTCGTCGTCGTCGGCGGCGGCTACGGCGGCATGGGCGCCGCGCTCTCCGCTTCCCGTCAGTCCCTTAAAGTCGCGTTCATCCAAGACCGTTTCGTCCTCGGCGGCAACGGCAGTTCTGAAGTCGGCGTCTGGGCGATGGGCGGCACCACCCGCGGCAAGTACCCGCACCTCGGCGAGATGATCGAGGAGATCGGCGACCGCTCGCCGGACAGCCCGGGCCGCGTCGACAGCTTCGGCGACGAACTCAAGGAACAGGTCATCCGCAAGGAGAAGAACATCAGCCTCTTCCTCGGCCACTTCGCCACCGGCGTCGTGATGGACGGTAACCGCATCGCCGCCGTCAAGGCCATCGACGTCAAGACCGGCCGCGAGAAGGTCTTCCGCGGCAAGTTCGTGGCCGACACCACCGGCCACGGCTGGGTGGGCGCCTACGCCGGCGCGACCTTCCGCGTCGAGCCCAACAAGCGCATGGGCATGTCGAACATGTGGTTCTACCAGGACGAAGCGCAGGCCTCGACCTGGCCCGCCACCCCGTGGGCCCTGCCCCTCGAGATGGGCGACTTCCCGCTCCTCCAGAAGTCCAAGTCCAGGATCGACGACAAGCCCTTCATGAAGGCCGAGTGGTTCTGGGAATCCGGCTTCGACCAGGACCCGATCAAGGACCTCGAATACATCCGCGACTGGAATTTCCGCGCGATGTACGGCGCCTTCTCCGCGCTCAAGAACGGCTCGCAGAAGGAGAAATACGCCCTCGCCGAGCTCAAGTGGGCCTCGCACGTCGGCGGCCCTCGCGAATCGCGTCTCTTCGACGGCGACCTCATCCTGAACAAGGACAACATCCTCCAGCGCACCGACTTCCCGGACGGCTGCGTCCCCACGACCTGGGACATCGACCTGCATTACGCCCGCGAGGAATACGCCAAGAAGTTCCCGGATAATCCGTTCATCTCCCGCGCGGCTTTCGGCTACGTCGACGCCAACGGCAAGCACGTCGCCGCCGTCGACCGTCGCAACGGCTACCCCCTGCCCTACCGCCTGTTCTACTCCAAGAACATCGGCAACCTCTTCTTCGCCGGACGCCATATCTCCGTCACGCACGAGGCGCTCGGCACGATCCGCGTCATGCGCACCATCGGCATGATGGGCGAAGTCGTCGGCAAGGCCGCCTACCTCGCCGTGCGCGAGAACACCGACCCCCGCGGCGTCTACGAGAAGCACCTCCCCGACCTCATCAAACTGATGGAACAGCCCGGCCGCATGCGCCGCGTCGAGCTGCGCTCCGAGCTCTTCCTCGACACCTCGATCGCCGACTACAAGGAACTGCCCACGCACCGGGCCGCCCTGGACCTCACCAAGGGCACGCCCACCAAGCTCTCCGCCGACGACCTCAAGGAACTCGCCAAGCTCGGCGGCATCGTCGTCGACGACGCCCAGGCGAAGTATGAAGGCAAGTGGACCCAAGGCCAAGGCATCCCCCACCTCGCCGCGGGTTATCACTACGCCGCCGGCGCCGGCAATCGGGCGACCTACACCTTCGAAGTGAAGGAAGCCGGCAAATATGAGGTGCGCGGCTACTGGGAAGGCCACGAGAACCGCTCGGGCAACTCGCTGCTCACGATCAACCGCGCCGGCGAGAAGCCCGTCGCGCTCCGCCTCAACCAGAAGGTCGGCGTGATCGAGAAGCCGATCGTCATCGGCAAGTTCCCCTTCGCGGCCGGCACCCACACCCTCGTCCTTTCCTCCGACGGCGCCAAGGGCGGCGTCCAGGCCGACGTCTTCCAGCTCGTTCTCGCCGAGTAAGCGATGGCTGCGCCCCGCGTCAGCGCCTGGCTGGTCAGAGGCTGGCGTCTCGGGGCTTTGTTGCTCGCCGCCCTGCTGCTGCAACGCACGACCCCGGTCACGGAGTCGGCGTTGTCGCGCCTGGGCCTGGCCGACGCCAAGGCCTTCTTCCCCGAGGCCCGTCGGGTGAAGTCGGGCCCGAGCCAGACGCTCCTCGTCGAAGACCAGTCCGGCAACCGCCTCGGGCGGATGCTGACGACCTCCCCCGACGCCGACGCGATCCTCGGTTACGCCGGCCCGAGCAACGTGCTCGTGGCGCTCGACCTGCGCGACCAGATCGTCGGCACGCGCATCCTCTCCAGCCAGGACACGCCGGAACACGTCGAGCAGCTGCGTCGTTCGACGGCGTTCGACGACTCCTTCAAATCCTGGCGCCCGGCGGCGCAGCCCGCCCCGAAGCTCGACGGCTACGCCGGCTCCACCCTCACGGCCTATGCGATCGCCGAATCGATCCAACAACGGCTCTCCGGCAACTACGTGTCCTTGCGCTTCCCCCTGCCGCTCACGCTGAAGGAGATCCATGCGGCCGGCTTCCCGGATGCGACGGCCTTCGAACCCAACGTCCCGCGCCTCGGCTGGAACCTCGTGCGCGGCCCGAACCGCGCGCACCTCGGTTATGTCGTGCGCTCGTCGCCCTCGGCGGACGAAGTGCTCGGCTACGCCGGGCCGAGCGAGACGCTCATCGCGATCGAGCCCGACGCCCTCAGACTGCGCAAAGTGGTGCTGCGCTCGACGTACGATACCTCCGATTACGTCAGCCGGATCCAGGACGAAGAGCCCGACACGCAGGGACGCACCTACCTCTCGAAGCTGACGCGGTGGAACGTGCGCGAGTGGGCCGAGTTCGACTTCCGCAAGGCCGAGCTCGACACGGTCGCGGGCGCGACGCTCACGAGCTATGCGCTGGCGAAAGGCCTGCAGACCCGCTTCGCCGATGACCAGCATGGCAGCCGTCGCGAGCGTGAGGCGGCCCAGCAGTTCTGGAAATCCGTCGCCCTCGGCGGCTTCATCCTCGGCGCATTGCTGATGACCTTCACGTCGCTGCACGCCCGCCCGTGGGTCCGCCGGCTCTGGCAGCTGCTCTTGGTCGGCGGCCTCGGCCTGTGGCTCGGGCAGCTGCTTTCCCTTTCCCTTTTCGCCGGCTGGGCCCGCCACGGGGTGCCCTGGGATACCGCCCCCGCCCTGCTGGCCCTGGCCACCGTGGCCTTACTCATCCCTTGGGGCACCCGTCGGCAGACCTACTGCCACCAGGTCTGCCCCCACGGGGCCGCCCAGGAGCTCCTGGGGGGCTTTAAACGCCTCCATGTGACCGTACCCGCCCGCTGGCATGCCCGGCTGGGCAAACTGCCCGCCTTGGCCTTGGCAGGGGCCTTTCTGGCGACCCTGGCTTGGCCCCGTTGGTCCTTGGGCGAAGTCGAGCCTTTCGACGCCTGGATCCTGGGCAGCGCCGTCGCCATCCCCCTCGGCCTGGCCATCGCCGGCTTGGCGGCTTCGGTCTTCGTCCCGCAGGCCTATT
>SYID01000017.1 GCA_005798925.1 Verrucomicrobiota bacterium | reverse complement strand
GCTGACGAGGATACCAATTGCGAGGCCGATGATGGCCTTGCCCTTGGTCTCCTGGTAGAGGACTTCGACGGCCTCCTGCGGAAGGATGTGCTTCGTCTTGCGCTCGTAGCTGAAGGGATAGGGATGCTCCTTCTTCCAGCCGTTGATGGTCTCGTACCACTTCTTCAGGTCAGGCTTCTTGAAGCCCTTCTTGGCGAGCGCGGTGAGGCGGCCGAGCGCATGCTTGATGTCCGAGTGGATCGGGTAGTGCGCGAACTTGTTCTTCTGGTGCTCGGAGCGGTCGATGTCGATGTGGACGATGGTGGCGTCCGGCGCGAACTTCTCGACGGCGCCGGTGATGCGGTCGTCGAAGCGGGCGCCCATGGTGATGAGGAGGTCGCTCTTGCAGACGGCCCAGTTCCCGGCGACGGTGCCGTGCATGCCGTACCAGTAGAGGGACTGCGGATGGTCGCAGGGGAAGGTGCCGAGGCCCATCAGCGTGGACGCGACGGGGATGCCGGTGGCTTCCGCGAAGGCGCGCAGCTCCTTGTGGGCTTCGCCGGACAGGATGCCGCCGCCGACGTAGATCGCGGGCTGCTTGGCCTTCTCGATGAGCCGCAGGACCTGCTCGAGCTCCGCGTCGGCGCACTTGGGCGGCGTCGGCAGGCCGGGGATGGAGACGTCGTCAGGGGTCTTCGGGAAGACGGGGACCCACTCGTGCTGCTGGATGTCCTTCGGGATGTCGATGACCACGGGGCCCGGACGGCCGGTCGTGGCGATCTTGAAGGCCTTGTACATGATGCTCGGCAGCTCGTTGTAATCGAGGACGAGGAACGAGTGCTTCACGATCGGCAGGGTCATGCCGTAGAAGTCGGTCTCCTGGAAGGCGGCGCGGCCGATGAACTGCTGGTAGACCTGGCCGGTGATGCAGATCAGCGGGATGCTGTCCATGTGCGCGTCGGCGATCGCGGTGACGAGGTTCGTCGCGCCGGGGCCGGAGGTCGCCATGCACACGCCGGGCTTGCCGGTCGAGCGTGCGTAGCCGTGCGCCATGAAGGCGCCGCCCTGCTCGTGACGGGGCAGGATGGTGCGGATCTTCTTGGAACGGGTGAGGCCCTGGTGCAGCTCCATGGAAGCGCCTCCCGGGTAGGCGAAGATGGTGTCGACGCCGAGATTCTCGAGGCAACGGACCATGACGTCGCAACCGCGCATCTTGACGCCGGTCTTGGCCGAGACGGCCGAGGGGGCGGTGGCGGTGGACTTCTGGGCGGCGTTCTTTTTAGGCATGGTCGGTGGGGCAGGTCGTGCCTGCAGGGAATGGGTTAGAAAAGGTCGCCGGCTTGCGGGGGCAAGTGTGAATAAGTGGAGGTAAAAGAGGGGTAGGGGTAGGGGCAGGGGTAGGGGTAGGTAAATGCTAAGGGGGAGGGGTGGTAAAAGTCAGGGAAGAGGGCTGTTTTGCTCATATTTAAGCAAACCAAGCCTACCCCTACCCCTACCCCTACCCCTCCTCAGAGATGCCGAATACAATTCAACCCCGCCACCTGGATCGGCCCATGGATCGCCCCCTGGAGGTAGGCATGGGCGATGGTGACGGCTTCCGAGAGGCTCTTGCCCTTGGCGAGCTGAGCGGCGATCGCAGCCGACAAGGTGCAGCCGCTGCCATGGGTATCCACGTGAGGAGCCCGGCGCGCGGTGAAGGTCTTGGTCTCGCCGTTCGGCCACGCGAGGCAGTCGGTCAGGTCGTCGCCTTCCGCGTGGCCGCCCTTGAGCAGGAACGGCACGCCGTAGGCCTTGGCGAGTTCGAGCGCCTCGGCGACGCCGCCGAGCGACTTGCGTCCGAGCAGGATGGTGGCTTCGTCGAGGTTCGGCGTGACGACCGCGGCGAGCGGGATGAGCCGCGTCTTCACGGCGGCGACGGCGTCGGGAGCGAGCAGGGTGGCGCCGCTGGTGGCGACCATGACGGGATCGACGACCGCGGGGATCCCGGAGGCTTTGATGAAGCCCGCGACGGCGAGGACGATCTCCGCGTTCAGCAGCATGCCGGTCTTGAGCGCCTTGGGATGGAAGTGCGCCGCGACCTGCGCGCACTGCTCGACGACGAAGGTCGCGGGGCTCGCCTGCACGCCCGAGACGCCGCGCGGATTCTGCGCGGTGAGGCACGTGATCGCGGTCGTGCCGAAGACACCCTGCGACGCGAAGGTGAGCAGGTCGGCCTGCACGCCGGCGCCGGCGCCGCTGTCCGAGCCGGCGATGGCGAGGGCGACGGGAAGTTCGCGGGAGGAGACGGGCTGGGGCATTTTCGTCAGCGGGGCGGCTGGCTCTGTCGAATGACTTAGCCCTGCCGTCGGCCTGTCGCAAGGACTTAGCGGGCCGATGAGTCGGCCATGCCGCTTGCCCGCCGAGCGAATCAGCCGCGGCAACGGTCCCGTTCCGTCCGAAGACGTCCTGCTCGTCCGCCTCGGCCGCGGCTGTCCGAACCTCGGGCTTTTCTTGCGCTGGCGGTGGCCCTTGCTTCCCGCCTAGGCACGAAAAAGGGGCGCGCCTCGCGGCGCGCCCCTTTGCTTGGTCCTGATCCGGACGCTTACTTCTTGGCGGCGCGCTTCTCCTCGATCGCGGCCTGGGCGGCGGC
>SYID01000163.1 GCA_005798925.1 Verrucomicrobiota bacterium | reverse complement strand
TCATTCGGACCGTTTCTGGAACCAGCTGGCGGCCTGGGATCCTGACTGGAAGAAGCATGACCGCGAGCTGACCAAGCGTTGGAACGTCATCATGGACCTCGGCCGATGAAGCCTCGCGAAGTCGGCCAGTCTCCGGACGAGATCTTCGACGTCGTCGACGAGCGCGACACGGTCATCGGCCGGGAGTTCCGCCGGGAAATCCACCGGCGCGGCCTCCGCCATCGCGCGGTGCACGTCTTCTGGCTCCGGCCGGACGGCGATCTCTGCCTGCAGCGCCGATCCTACGCCAAGGACAACAGTCCGGGGCTGCTGAGCAGTTCCTGCGCCGGCCACGTCGACGCCGGCGAGGATTATCTCACCGCCGCCGTGCGCGAACTCCGGGAGGAGCTCGGCGTCTCGCTCGCTCCGGCGGCCCTGCAGGAGATCGATTACGCCCCCTGTCATGCCGAGCTCGGCAACGAGTTCGTCCGCAGTTATCTGATCGGCGGCCGGCATGCGACCACGCTGGCGCGCTTCGAGGTGGACTCGGTGCTGTGGAGGACTCCCGTCGAGGCGGCGGCCTGGGCCGCGACTGAGCCGGAGGTCTTCTCGACCCCGCTGTGTCATCTCCTGGGCCGGGCGGCGGTGCGTCAGGCTCTCGGCCTGCCGGCGTAATGGGTTGAAATATCGGCCGGGGGGTGAGAGAGAAGGGCGTGCCTGCGAACCGCCCAGAGACCCCCGATGATCCTTTCTTAGTGCCTTGGTATCATTGGCTCTGGGTGGCGCCCTTGGCGTTGCTGCTTCGGCTCTGGCTTTCGACCCTGCGCTTCCGGAGCGACCTGGACCGCTTCGACGACGCAGACGGACCTTCGGTGCTCCTCCTTTGGCACGACAAGCTCTTCATCGCCCCTTTGATCGGCCAACGGCTCTTCGGCCGTCCGATCTCGGCGCTCATCAGCACGAGCAAGGACGGCGCATGGCTGGTCGCTTTCTTCAGGTTGATGGGCATCGCCGCCGTACGCGGTTCGTCCAATCGTCGCGGCGCCGCCGCCTTGATCGCGTTGACGCGCGCCATGCGGGCGGGACACCACGCCGGCATCACCCCCGACGGACCGAAAGGCCCGGCGCTCATCTTCAAGCCCGGGGCCGTCGCTCTCTCCCGTCTGACCGGACGTCCGTTCCTGTTGCTCGGCATCCGCTACGCCTCATGCTTCCGCTTCGGAAGTTGGGATCGTTTTGCGATGCCGTTGCCTTTCTCCCGCGTCGATCTTGCCGTCGTGCGCGAAGCGGTGCCCGCCGAAGGCGAGGCTGATGAAGCCGTCGCGGCGCGCCTGCAGGCAAGGCTGCGGGCGGTTTCCGCTGACCCGGCCTGAGGCTCAGACCTTGCCGAGCAGTTTCTCCGCGTACTTCGCCAGAAGGTCGGACTCGAGGTTCACCCGGTCGCCGGCCTTCCGGCGGGACAGGTTGGTGACTTCCAAGGTGTGCGGGATGATCCAGATACGGAAGCCGTCGGGGAGCAGGTCGGCGACCGTCAGCGACATGCCGTCGACGGCCACGCAGCCTTTGCGGACGACGTGACGGAGTACGCTTTCAGGGGCCGAGATATCGAGCCGCCAATCGGCGCCTTCCCGGCCGAGGCAGGCGATCTGGCCGACGCAGTCGACATGTCCGGTCACGAAGTGGCCGCCCATGCGGTCGGTCGGCAGGAGGCTCGGCTCGATGTTGACGATGCTTCCGGCCCTGAGTTCCCCTAGGTTGGTCAGGCGCAGGGTCTCGGCGAGGAGGTCGAAGCTCGCTTGGTCGCCCTGCGGGTCGACCACGGTCAGGCAACAGCCGTTCGTGGCGATGCTGTCGCCGGACTTCGCCTTGGAGAGCAGCGGGTGGGCGAGGGTGAGACGGGCGCCATCGGCCTCCCTCGGCGTAAGGGAGACGACGCTGGCGGCGCCTTGGACGAGCCCGGTGAACATCGTAAAAGAAAAGGGGCCTTCGCAGGCCCCGGATCGGTCTCAGTTCTGCTTGCCGTCTTGGGCTCGCTTGGCGCGTTCTTCGGCCTCGAGCTTCGCGCGGATCGCGGCGCGCTCCTCCTCCTCGATCTGCTTCATGCGGAATTTCTTGCGTTCGTCCTCTTCGACGGCGTTACGGACCTCGTCTTCGACTTCGTCGGAGGCCTTCTTGAATTCGCGCTTGGCCTTGCCCAGGCCGCGGGCCAGTTCGGGCAGCTTGGAGCCTCCGAACAGGAGCAGGACGACGAAGAGCACAACCCAGATGACTGGGCCGTCGAATACGGCGAGAGGGAGGTTCATGGGCAGATTGCGGTTGCTGTGAATGAGGGAGTCATGAACATTTCGACAAGTCTCGGCCATGTCAACCCATGTCTCCCATCGTGATGTCTGGTACGCAGGGCACGTCCAAGGGGTGGGTTTCCGCGCCCAGGTCCTGAATCTGGCCCGGGGCTACGACGTCACCGGCTATGTCCAGAACCTTTCCGACGGCCGGGTCTACCTGCACGCCGAGGGCGCCGAAGACGAAGTGGAGGCCTTCGCCGAGCAGGTCCTGAAGTCCCTCGACGGACATATCCGCGGGACCGAGGTCAAGGCTTTCGCCGGCTTGCGCACCTGCCGGGATTTTTCGATCCGCCGATGAGTTCCGCGATCTCCGTCCGCCGTCTCACCAAGGATTTCCACGTCGGCCTGCGCGGCGTGAAGCTGCGCGCCGTCGACGATCTTTCGCTCGAGGTCCCGCGCGGGCAGGTCTACGGCCTGCTCGGACCGAACGGTTGCGGCAAGAGCACCACGCTCAAGGTCGTCCTGGGCCTGGTCTCCGCGACCTCGGGCGAGGTCAGCCTCCTCGGCGAACCCTACGCTTCTCCGGGCGCTCGCCGGCGCATCGGCTTCCTGCCCGAGGCCCCTTATTTCCATAAGTTCCTGAGCGGGCGGGAGCTCGTGCGTTATTGCGCCCGGCTCAGCGGCGTCGTCCCGTCTGACCTCGGCTCCGCCGTCGAGAAGGCGTTGGCCCTCGCCTCCATGACGACCGCGGCCGACCGGCCGGTCGGCACCTATTCCAAGGGCATGTTGCAGCGCATCGGCTTCGCCCAGGCCGTCGTCCACGACCCTGAGCTCGTGATCCTCGACGAGCCCACGGCCGGGGTCGATCCGATCGGCTCCGCCGCCATCGGCGACATGATCCGCGCCATGCGCGACAAAGGTAAGACGATCGTGCTCTGCTCGCACCTGCTCGGCCAGGTCGAGCAGGTCTGCGATCGCGTGGCCATCATGGACCGCGGCAAGCTCGTGCTCGAGGGGAGGGTCGAGGACGTGCTCGCGCGTCGCGACCGTCATGTCCTGACCGTCGAGGCGCTCACGCCCGCGGCCCGCGCGGCCGCCGAGGCCGCCTTGCAGTCCCACGGGGCCGTCCTGACCTCCGTCACCCATCCCCGCCGCTCCCTCGAGGACCTTTTCCGCGAGCTCGTCACCGGCAGCCGCGACGCCTGAAGCCATGAACGCCTCTTTCCGCCGGATCGACTGGATCGCCCGCATCACCTTCCTGGAGGCCGTGCGGCAGCGTTTCTTCGCCTTCCTGCTCGTGCTCGGGGTCGCGATGGTGCTTTCCTCGGTCTCGTTCCGCGTCTTCGATTTCGGGCACGGCGAGCTGAAGTTCATCGCTGATTTCGGTTTCGGGGGGATGTTCTTCTTCGGTTCCGTCCTGGCCGTGGTGATGACCGCGCAGCTTTTCTTCAGCGAGATCGACAACAAGACGGCCCTGACCTTGCTCGCCAAGCCGCTCAGCCGCTGGGAGTTTCTTTTCGGCAAGTTCGCCGGCGCCTGGGCGATGCTCGGCGTCTTCGTCTTCGTCCTGGCCGGCCTGCTCGGCCTCGTCCTGTGGTCGCGCGAAACGGAGCTGCTGGCCCTGGCCGAGCAGACCGGCCGGATCCCCGCCACCTTCAGCCTGAGCGGCCTGGCTTGGTATGCCTTGCTGCAATGGCTCCGCCTGGGCGTGGTGATCGCCGTCGTCCTAAGCATTTCCGCCTTGGCGCGCACGTTCCTCTTCGCGGTCGTGGTCGGCTCGCTGGCCGTCGTCGCCGGCCAGCTGCAATGGATCGCCCAGGACGCGGTGCTCAAGCCGACCGACTCGCCTCTTTACGAGGCTTTCCTGTGGCTGACGACCCGGCTGCTGCCCAACCTGCAGCAGTTCAACCTAGGCGATGCCTTGGTCCTCGGTTCGGCCGGCGTGCCGGCGGGCGCGACCGGCGAGGTCGTCCTCTCGGGTCTCCTGTACGTCGCCGCCTACCTTGCGCTGGGGGCCGTCGTCTTCCGGCGGAGGGAAATCTGATGCGAAGGCATCTCCGCTGGATCGCGCCCGCCGTGCTGCTGCTCGCGGCCGGCACCTGCGCCGAGATCTCCTGGCGCGCCGTCCGTCCGGCCATCCCGGAGATCGGCCGCAAGGAACTGGAGCCGACGCTCGGCCAGGGCGTGCTCCTGGGCGTCCTGGGCGGGCTGCGCACGGTGATCGCCGACCTTACCTGGATCCGCAGCTATGTCTTGTGGGAGCGCAAGGACCGGCCCGGTTGCGAGACGCTCATGCGCGCGGCTTGCGCCCTTGATCCGCACTCGCGGTATTTCTGGGAGAACTCCGCCTACGCCATCGGCTTCGACATGGCCCACTGGGACATCCGCCGCCGCGGGGGCTATGACAAGGTGCCCGCCGAGACGCAGCGCAGGCTCTTCCATGCCTACGCCCGCAAAGGCATAGCGCTGCTCGAAGATGGCATGGGTCACGCCAAGGTCACCACTCCGTTGCTCCTCACCGCCGCCCAGCTCGCCGAGCTCAAGCTGCAGGATCATCCGCTGGCGATCGCTTATTATCGCCGGGCCGCCGAGGCTCCGGACGGTCCTTGGTTCGCCGCACGCATCTGCGCCCAGGTCATGTGGGAGGCCGGGAGGCAGGAAGAGGCTTATCGCTGGTTCCGCGATTACTGGACCGAACGCATGCGGGGCCGGGAGGATGGTTTTCCCGATGACCTGCAGAGGCTGCGGACGATGGAGGAAGCGCTGCGCATCACTCCCGGGCGGCGCATCGAACGCCAGGCCTGGGAGCGCTGATCAGAAGGGTTCGTCGGACTTCTTCTCCGCCGGGGCGCCTTTGGCCGCGCGCGGCTTGCGCGGAGGGAATTCGAACCACCAGCCCTTCGCCTTGTCGGCGACGAGGAAGGCCTCGAACGTCCGCTTGGTGCGGTTGGAGACGAACTTCTTGAGCCCCGTCTTGCCTTCGTTGAGCAGGCGCCGGACGTCGTCCGGCGAGAGCGGGCATTTGAGCATCTCGGCGTTCAGGCTGAAGGTCTTCTTGGCTCCGGCTTCCTGCGCCTTGTGGGGGCAGACGCGATAGCCGGCGGTCGGCGTATGCTGGACGGGCAGGCCGCTGACGGGGCAGGGGCCGAGCACGGGCCAGTCGGCGTCGAAGGCGTCGGGGTTGCCGTCCGCGCCTTCGCGGGGAGGGAAGTAGAGGACGGCCTTGAGCTTGCCGCTGGGGGCCTTCGGCCTGACCTTGCGCGGAGCCTTGGCCGGCGCGGCTTCTTCGGCTTCGGCGGCCGGGGCGGCCTCGGATTTCTCCTCGGCGCCGCGTGGTTTGATCGTGTCCGGGTCGACGAGGTCGATGTAACCCGTGAAGTTCTTGCCCGACTTCATCGAGCGGAAGTCGCTGAACGGCCCGATGCGCCGCTTCTCGACCAGCTCGGCGACCTCGGCCGGCGTGATCCGGTGGCCGTTCATCTCGGCGTAGATCGTCAGCTTGGGCCGGTCGGTGGCGCCGGCCTTGTCCTGCGAGAAGTACTTCTCGCCGTCGGTGAGCAAAGGCCGGCCGTCGGTGGGGGAGAGCACGCGCGGCGAAAGCTCGGACGAAGGCGCGGGTTCGGTGGCGCCTTCGAGCATCGCGCGGACCTGGACCTTGATCTCCTTGATGAACTCTTCGGCGGATAGCTCGCCATGCTCGATCTGCTTGAGCTTGTATTCCCATTCGCCGGTCAGCTGCGGCTCGATCAGGAAGGACATGCCCTTGCTCTTCTGCGTGAGGAACTGGTGGAGCTGGAAAGCCTTGGCAAGGGGGACGAGCTCTTTCCCCTGGCGCTCCACATAGGCCTTGGTCAGCAGTTCTTCGATGGTCGCGGCGCGTGTGGCGGGCGTGCCCAGTCCGCGTTCCTTCATCGCTTCGGCGAGGGCTTCGTCGTCGACGAGCTTGCCGGCGTTCTCCATCGCACCGAGCAGCGAGGCTTCGTTGTAACGCGCCGGCGGCTTGGTCGCGTCTTCCTTGACCTCGACCCCGCGAACCTTGGCCCGGGCCGGATCGCCGTCGGCGGCGGTCAGCGCAGGGAGGCTGGCGGCGCCCTCCTTGTCCTTGTCCTCCTCCGCTTCGGCTTCCTGCCCCCAGACCGCGCGCCAGCCGGCGACGACGAGAACCTTGCCGGTGGTGCGGAAGGCATGGGCGCCGACGGACGTGGTACGGACGGTCTCTTCGAACTCGGCCATCGGGAAGAAGACGCCGACGAAACGGCGGACGACGAGGTCGTAGACCTTCTGCTCGACGTCCGTCAGCCCGTGCGGGACGGTGCCGGTGGGGACGATGGCGAAGTGGTCGCTGACCTTCTTGTTGTCGAAGACGCGGCGACCGGCGGCGTCGACCCAGCCGTTGCGCAGGGCCTCCTTGGCGAAGACCCCGGCCGGGTGGGCGCCTTCGAGGGACTGGAGCGCCGCCTTGGCGTTGGGCAGGTAATCCTCGGGCAGGTATTGGGAATCGGTGCGCGGATAGGTCAGCGCCTTGTGCTTCTCATAAAGGGCCTGGGCGACGCCGAGCGTGGTCTTGGCGGAGAAGCCGAAGCGCCGGTTGCCTTCGCGCTGAAGCGTGGTGAGGTCGAAAAGACGCGGCGCGCTCTCTTTCTTGGGCTTGCGCTCGTCGGTGACGAGGCCGACGCCGGTCCGGAGCGACTCCTCCGCCACCTGACGGGCCTGGGCTTCGTCGTAGAAGCGCTCGGCTTCCTTGCGGTCGGTCACGCCCGGCACCTGGGCGGCGCCGCGGTAGCCGCCGTTGCTGAGCCCGAAGTCGCCTTCGATCTTCCAGAAGGTCCTGGGCATGAAGTTGCGGATCTCGAACTCGCGCTTGACCAGCAGCATGAGCGTCGGGGTCTGCACGCGGCCGACCGAGAAGACGTCACGCTTGGCGCCGCCGATGCGGATCGTGCCGTAACGGCTGCCGTTCATGCCGACCAGCCAGTCGGCCTGCGACCGGCAGATCGCCGAACCGAGCAGGCCCGCCTTGCCGGATTCGGGCAGCAGGTGGTCGAAGGCCTCGGCGATGGCCGTGTTGGTCATGCTGGTGAGCCACAGCCGGCGGACCGGCAGGCGGCATCTCGCCAGCTGGTAGATGTAATGGAAGATCAGTTCGCCTTCGCGGCCCGCGTCGCAGGCGTTGACGACCGAGCCGATGTCCTCGCGGGCGAGGAGCTTCTTGAGCAGTTTGAACCGGTCCCCGTTGTTGCGCTCGCTGATGACGACCTTGAGGATGCCCGGCCGGGCGGAACCGTCGAATTCGTCGGGCAGGATCGGCAGGTCCTTCAGCGTCCAACGCTTGAATTTCTCGTCCAGATCCTGCGGGTCGTTGAGGCGCACCACGTGGCCGATCGACGAGCTGATGACCCACTGGTCGTTCTCGAAGTAGTCGCTGGTGGCTTTGGGGACCTTCAGGACCTTGGCGAGATCGCCGGCCACGGAGGGCTTCTCGGCGATGACGAGGGTCTTGGAACCCGCGGGAGCGGCGGTTTCGACAGACTTGGCGGGCTTCTTGCGCATGCGTAGGATGATAACCGGCTGTCAAACTCGGTTACAGTCCCTGCTCGGCGAAGGAGTCGTCCAGGGCGGCGATCAAGGCGTCGATGGTCGCGTCGGTCTCGTCGCCCATGTTGGAGATGCGGAAGGTCTTGCCCTTCAGCTTCCCATAGCCGCCGTCGATGACGAGCTTGTGACGGGACTTGAGCGTCTTATTGAGCCTTTCGAGATCGGCGTTACGGTCGTTCTTGAAGCAGTTGAGCCCGCGGGTGCCGAAGCGGACTTCCGGCAGGAGCGAGAAACCCTTGGCGAGACCCCAGGCGCGCAGGCGTTCGTTGAGGCGGAGGTGACGGGCGTAACGATTCTCCAGGCCTTCCGCTTCGACTTCGAGCAGGCGCTGCTGGAGGCCGTACAAGAGCGAGATGCAAGGCGTCGAGGGGGTCATGCCCTTGACGTGGTTGTCGTGGAACTCGATCAGGTCGAAGTAGTAGCCACGGTCCGGTGATTGTTTGGCGCGTTCGCGGGCGCGTTCGCTGACGGCGAAGATCGCGAGGCCCGGGGGCAGGGCGAGGGCCTTCTGCGAGCCGGTCAGGAAGATGTCGATGCCGAGCTCGTCCTTCTTGATCGGGATGGTCGAGAAAGAGCTGACCGTGTCGGCGATCGAGATGACGTCCGGGAACTCGCGGACCACGGCCATGATGTCCGCGATCGGCGAGAGGGTGCCGGTCGAGGTCTCGGAGTGGATGAAGGTGATGCAGTCGAACTTGCCGGTGGCGAGCGCCTTGCGGACGGCTTCCGGGTCGACGGGCCGGCCCCAGTCGAACTGCAAGGCTTCGGCGTATTTCCCGCAACGCTTGGCGACGTCGTTCCACTTGTCCGAGAACGCGCCGTTCATGCAGTTGAGCACGCCCTTGCGGCAGACGTTGCGCAGCGCGCCTTCCATCACGCCCCAGGCGGAGCTGGTGGAGAGGTAGACGGGGTCCTGGGTGAAGAACATCGACTGCAGGCGGGGCTGCATGTCATTGTAAAGTCTGACGAAATCGCCTGAGCGGTGCCCGACCATGGGTCTGGCCATGGCCTGGATGATGGAGTCGGAGACCGTGAGGGGGCCGGGGATGTAGAGACGATAGCTCATCGTTGGAAGGTGGTGAGGAGTTCGACGGGGACTTCGGGGTTCTCGATACGTATGATCCGGCGGTTTCCTTCGGCGAGGGTCGCCGTGCGGGGTTTCCATGTCGGGGCTTCGGCTGCGGTCACTTCGGCGAAGGTCATGATGACCAGCAGGTCGCCGGGCTTGCCCAGGTGGGCGGTCGCGCCGTTGAGGCAGACTTCGCGGGTGCCGGCGGGGGCCGGGATGGCGTAGGTCTCGAACCGTTCGCCGTTGGCCAGGTTGCCGACCAGGATCTTCTCGTACGGGAGCATCCCGACGAGGGCCATGAGTTCGCGGTCGACGGCCAAGGAGCCCTCGTAATCGAGCCGGGCCGCGGTGACCTCGGCCCGGAGAAGTTTGGTGCGCAACAGGTGTACGAGCATGGCGCTGGGCCGTCCTTCTCAATCGGGATGGTTGCCTTCGTCAAACAACTTTGCATCAATTCGTCCATGGCCGCGAAGCACAGAGGGTTCTTTTCCTCCTTGGGAGAGGCGATCGCGAGCTATGCCGTCGACGTGGTGTACGAACGAAGGCGCGGGCTCGGCGCGGCCATGCTGGGAGCTTTCCTCAGGGTGCTTTCATGGATTTTCGAGCTTCTGGTGCGCCTGCGGCTCTGGCTTTACCGCCAGCGCGTCTTCCGCGACACCCCGTTGGGTTGCAAGGTCGTGGTGGTCGGCAATCTCACCGTCGGCGGCACGGGCAAGACCCCGGTGGTCCTCAAGATGGCCAAGGTCCTCGCGGGCCGCGGTCGTCGCGTCGCCATCCTTTCCCGCGGATACAAAGGCGCCTCGGATTCGATGGCCAAGCGCTTCTGGCGTTGGCTGACCCAGGGCAGCCGGCCGGATCCGCTGGTGGTCTCCGACGGGAAACGCGTCCTCGCCGGACCCGATGAGGCCGGCGACGAGCCCTTCATGCTCGCCCAGAATCTCTGCGCCGAGGGCGTCGTGGTCATCGTCGACCGCGACCGCGTCGAAGCCGGACGGTTCGCGCTGCGGCGCTTCGGCGTCGACACGATCCTGTTGGACGACGGCCTGCAGTATCTTCCGCTCCGCGGCCAGATCAACCTGCTGCTCATCGACAGCCGGGATCCTTTCGGCAACGGCGCCTTGCTTCCCCGCGGCGTCCTGCGCGAGCCCGTCGCCAACCTCAGCCGCGCCTCCTATGTCTTCGTGACGAAGGCGGACGGTCCGCCGTCCCCGGAGCTGGTCGCGCTGATCCGCCGGCATAATCCCACGGCCGAGATCATCGCCTGCTCGCATCGCGCGCGCGAGCTGGCCGAGGTGGACGGACCGCTCCGTCTGCCGATGTCGGAACTCAGGGGGAAGCGCGTCGCCGCGTTCTCGGGCATCGCCACGCCGGAGCGTTTCGAGGAGCTGCTGGTTTCGCACGGGGCCGTGCTCGCCGCCAACCGGCGCTTCCTCGACCACCACGCCTTCAATGACGAAGACCTGGACGAGGTGCTCGACCAGGCCATGCAGGCCAAGGCCGAGATGATCGTGACCACCGAGAAAGACGCCGTCCGGCTGCAGTCGCGGTTCCGTCCCCCGGTGCCGCTCATGTTCGTGCGCCTCGAGGTCGAGATCCTCGGCGACGCCGACGGATTCAACGCAGCCGTCGAACGGATCTGCCTCGGGCCTTCTTCGCCGGGGCGCTGACGGTCTCCGGCGCCAGCCGGCGGGCCAGCGAGAGGAAGGCGTCCTGCGCGCAGGCGGCGAGCCGTCCTTCGGGCCGGCAAGCCGCATAGGAGCCGTCGGGCTGCAGGGCTTTGGCGTCCCCGGCCTGCGCTTCGTAAGTCGCGATGATCTCGGTCTCCACGCGCCGCCGGAGCGCCTTGCTGCGCACGGGGAAGACGCATTCGACGCGTCGCAGGAAATTCCGGGGCATCCAGTCGGCGCTGCCCATCAGGATGACGGGTTCGCCCGGGGCGTTCTCGAAGCGGAAGAGGCGGCTGTGCTCCAGGAAGCGCCCGAGGAAGCTGCGCACGCGGATGTTGTCGCTCAGCCCGGGCTTGCCGGGGACGAGACAGCAGATGCCGCGGACGACGAGTTCGACGCGCACGCCCGCCGCCGATGCGCGGTACAACGCCGCGATGACGTCGGGGTCGACGAGGCTGTTCACCTTGGCGAAGACCGTCGCCTTGCGGCCGGCCCGGGCGGCCTCGGCTTCGGCGTCGATGAGCTGGACGATGCGGCGCGAGAGGTCGAACGGGGCGACGAGGAGATGCTTGAACTTCGGGGCGGCGAGGTTGCCGGTGAGGACGTTGAAGAGCAGGCCGACGTCGGCGGTGACTTCGGCGTCCGCGGTGAACAGCGAGAAGTCGGTGTAGACCCGGGCGGTGCGCGGGTTGTAGTTGCCGGTGCCGAGGTTCGCGTAACGGCGCAGGCCGCCCTTTTCCTGGCGGATGACCAGGCAGGCCTTGCAGTGTGTCTTGAGGCCGGCGAGGCCGTAGACCACGTGGGCGCCGGCTTCCTCGAGCTGCCGCGCCCACTCGATGTTGTTGAGTTCGTCGAAGCGGGCCCGCAGCTCGACGAGCGCGGTCACCTGCTTGCCGTTGCGGGCCGCCTCCTTGAGCGCCTCCACGACCGGGGAGTCGCCGCTGGTGCGGTACAGCGTGAGCTTGATCGCGACGACGGCGTCGTCGCGCGCGGCCTGCCGCAGGAAATCGACCACGGGCGTGAAAGACTCGTAAGGGTGGTGGAGAAGCAGGTCGGCCTGCGCGACGCGCCCGAAAAGCTTGGCGGGGTCGGCGCATTCGGCCGGCATGGCCGGCACGAAGGGTGGGTAGAGGAGATCGGGACGCGCGACGAGGTCGACCAGGCTGCCCAGGCGCAGGAGGTTGACGGGTCCCGCGACCCGGAAGGCGTTGTCGGCGGCGAGGCCGATGGAGCGCAGGAGCCATCGCATCTCGCCCTCGGGGACGTCGGCTTCGATCTCCAGCCTGACCGGTGCGCCTTTGCGCAGGTTGCGGATCTCCTCCTCGATCGCCTCGAGCAGGTTGCCGGCTTCCTCCTCGTCGACGTACAGGTCGCTGTTGCGCGTGATACGGAAGGCCCATGAGCCCTGCAGCTCCAGCCCCGGGAAGAGCCGGTGGATGAACAGCTGCACGACGTGGCTGAGCAGCGTGAAGGACTGGTGCGGGGGCTGGCCGACCGAGAGCACGCGCGGCAGGACGCGCGGAATCGGCACGACGGCTCGGCGGACTTCGCCTCCGACCGGGTCGCGGAGGAGGACCAGCAGGTAGAGGCCCTTGTTCGTGAGCACCGGGAAAGGGTGGGAGGGGTCGATCGCCAGCGGCGTGAGCGCGGAGAAGATGTCGCTGTCGAAGCGGGGCGAGAGCTCGGCGCGCTCGGCTTCCGTCAGCTGTTCGCGTGATTTGAACACGATGCCTTGGGCGGCCAGCGCCGGCAGCAGCTGGTTCTTCCAGCAGGCCTGCTCGGCGTCCACGAGCGCGCGCGCCTTGGAGAGGACTTCGATCAGGAACTCCCGGGTCGCCGGGTGGCTCGCGGACTCCTCCTGCTGCATGATGCCCGCCACCCGGATCTCGAAGAACTCATCGAGGTTGGAACTGGCGATCGAGAGGAAGCGGACGCGCTCCAGCAGCGGGACGGTTTCGTCCTCGGCGAGTTCGAGGACCCTTCGGTCGAAACTGAGCCAGCTGAGTTCGCGGTTGAACATGAGGGGGAGGTCGGTGAACGACGC
>SYID01000162.1 GCA_005798925.1 Verrucomicrobiota bacterium | reverse complement strand
GTGCGCCGCTGGGCCTGGAAGATGCTCGGAGAACGCCAGGCCGTGCCGACCGGAGAGCAGTTCGCCGCAGCCAGGCAGGAGACCCATCTCGAAGTCAGGGCCCAGATCCTGGCGTCGGCCAAGCGGATGCCGGCGGACGCCCTGCCGTTGCTGCAGGCGGCGCTCGGCGATGCCGATGAATCAGGGCATATCCCCCTGCTCGCCTGGTGGACGCTCGAAGCCCGTCTCGGCTCGGCCTCGGACCGCGCGAACGTGCTCACCTTCCTGCGCGCCGACCCCGCGTTCGTCGCTTCGCCGGTCTTCCGCGACACCCTGGCCGAACGCGTCGGCAAGCGACTCGCCCATGGCGCCGAACCCGACCGGCTGGACACCGCCGCGCAGATCCTGGCGCTCTGTCCGCCGGCCGCCGCGGAAAAGCTCCTCGACGGCATCCTTTCCCGACTCGACGCCGGCGACTTGCCGCCGATGCCTCCGACTATGCGCGAAGCCCTCGGGCGCAGGCTTGCCCAAGCCGGCCTCCGGCCGATCCCGCTGGCGGCGTTGCGCGACGGCGACACAGGGGCCCTGAACGCGGTGTTGAGGGAACTTGCCGACAAGCGCACGCCGGTGCGCCGGCGCAACGAGCTCGCCGAAGCGCTGTCGTCGGCGCGTCGGCGCGAAGCCGTCGAGCCGCTGATCAAGCTGCTCGTCAGCCCGGCCGCGGAGGGCAAGCAACCCCTCATCACGGCGCTCGCCCGCTATGATGACGTCAGGCTGCCCAAGGCGGTCATCGACAACTATGAGCGCGCGATCGCCGCCGACTCGGGCCTGCGCGACCTGGCGCTGCGGACCTTGGCCGACCGACCTGCCTGGGCGTCGCTGCTCGTCGAGGCGGTCGCCAACGGCAGGATCATGGCCCAGCACATCACCGCCGACATCGCCCGCGCGTTGCTTCGCCATGACGTGCCTGAGGTGAACGCCGCCGTGGAGCGGCTCTGGAAACCGCTGCTCCTGACCGGGCTCACGCCGGAGAAGGACCGCGAAGTCGGCCGCCTGCGGGCCGTCGCGCGCGCCGGGGAAGGCGATGCCGAGAAAGGACGGGCGCATTTCCAAGCCCGTTGCGCGAACTGCCATCAGCTCAAAGGCGAAGGCTCCAAGGTCGGCCCCGACCTCACTGGCTATGACCGGACCAGCCTTGATTTCTGGGTGCTCAACATCGTCTACCCCAGCCTCGAGATCCGCGAAGGCTTCGGCTCGTACGACGTGCGCCTCACGGACGGCACGATCGCCAACGGCATCCTCGAGCGGCGCGAAGGCGGCGAGATCGTCCTCCGCGACCTCGCGGGGAATCGCACCAAGCTGAGGGAAGACAAGGTCGCATCGCTTCTCGCCAGTCCGACCTCAGTCATGCCCGAAGGCCTGCTCGCCGGACTCTCCGACCAAGACCTGCGAGACTTCTTCGCCTATCTGATGAAGTGAGCGAAGGCGGAGCCTTCAAGGGGACACGTGGGCAAGGTGACATGGGGACAAGGGGGAGACGCTGGAGACCGGAGGCCCAGAGGCTCGGTGGATCAGAAAAAACGAGAGTATTGAGTATCGATTATGGAGTATAGGGAGAGGCAGAGCTCAACGGGGGCGCCATGGGGGAATCGGATGATTGGCTGAGGGACCTATGACCGCAGGTAATATTCCGGTCTCCGGCTTCCCTTTGGGCGGTTGAATTATTTCGGGTGGCAGCTCCAGGTGGCGGATGGTGGCGGTTTCGATTCTGGCATCCATTCAGCCCTCCATTCAGTCCTCAACGCAGACCTCTGTTCAGTCCTCCATCCAGCGAGCCTTCCTTGACGGCGCTCGACGGTCCGACCAACTTGACGGCATGAAGACGATGATGCTTTTCCTGCTCGGCGTGCGCCTGCTGTTTCTGTCGGCCGCCGGCGCGATGTGCGTCTACGGACTGCTCCATGCCGCCGATCCGAACGTCCAGTGGTATTGGACCGTCGGCCATGCGTTGGTGCTGGCGGGCTGCGTTTTCCTGATCGGCAAGGTCTGGGCCTCGCTCAAGGCGACTTGGAAAGAGTAAGTCGGACCCTTTATGAGGGAATTCGGAGCCGGCCGGATGATAAGTCGGGCTGGATAATCTGAAATCATGCATATAAATATGCCAGACCTCCCCTCTCATGAAGTCCCGCGCCTGCCTCTTCCTCGCCCTCCTCGCCGCTGGCCTGATCGCCGCCGACAAGCCGGTCACCGACCACAGCAAACTCAAGACCAAGGAGGATAAGGCGAACGCGGCCAACTGGCCGGACAACAGCAAGGGCTCGCCGACGCCGCACGCCCCGGCGGAAAATCCGCCGACCGCCACGACCAGGCGCTCCCAGGAGGTCGCCCCGCCCGCCGTCGGCGAGCGCGTGGTCTTCATCGGCAACGGCTTCGCCGAGCGCGACACCTACTACGGCCGCCTCGAGACCGAACTGCATCTCCGCTTCCCGCAACAGCAGCTCCTCGTGCGCAACATGGGTCGTTCCGGCGACACCCCGGCCTTCCGCCCGCACCCGGCGCGCGCCAGCCAGTGGGCCTTCCCGGGCGCCGACAAGTTCCACCCTGAATACGCGCAGCATAACGGCAAGGGCTTCTTCTCCACGCCTGACCAGTGGCTCTTCCACCTGAAGGCCGACACCGTCGTCGCGTTCTTCGGCTACAACGAGTCGTTCGACGGCCCCGGCCGCGACGCCAACTACGAAGCCGAAGTCGACGCCTTCGTGGTCCACTCCCTCTCCAAGGCCTACAACGGCAAGACCGCCCCGCGACTGGTGCTCGTGTCGCCGATCGCCTTCGAGAATCTGTCCGCCACCCGCGACCTCCCGAACGGCGCGAAGGAGAACGCCAACCTTGAACTCTACGCCGCCGCCATGGAGCGCGTCGCCAAGAAGCATGGCCTGACCTACGTCGACCTCTTCCACCCCACCCTCGCCGCCTACGGCAAGACGAAGACGCCCTACACCGTCAACGGCTTCGCCCCGACCGACTTCGGTTACCGCGAGATCGCCAAGCTCCTCGCCGACGGACTCTACGGCGCCACGGCGCGCGCGTCCAAGGCCGACGAGGCCCTCGTGAACGGCGCGGTGAAGATGAAGGATTACATGTGGAATACGGACTACTCGATCCTCAACGGCGTCCATACCCACGGCCAGCGCTACAATCCCTTCGGGCCGCAGAACTATCCCGACGAGGTCTACAAGAGCCGCCAGATGACGGCGATCCGCGACACGCTCATCCACGACGTCGCCCAAGGCAAGAAGACCGACCTCGCCGTCGATGACTCCCGGACCCTCGTGCTGCCCCCCGTGCCGACCAACTTCAAGCCCAGCGAGAAGAACGTCAATCCTACCGAGTTCCTTTCCGGCGAAGCCGGCATCGCGAAGATGAAGCTGCTGCCCGGCTTCAAGGTCTCGCTCTTCGCCTCCGAAGAGCAATTCCCCGACCTAAAGAAGCCGGTGCAGATGTCGTTCGACGCCAAAGGCCGCCTCTGGGTCGCCACCACCCCGACCTACCCGCACTACCGTCCCGGCGACGCCCTGCCGGACGACAAGCTGCTGATCCTCGAGGACACCGACGGCGACGGCAAAGCCGACAAGCAGTCGGTCTTCGCGGACAAGCTCCATATCCCGATCGGCTTCGAGATCGCCCCCGAAGGCGTCTACGTCTCGCAGGAGCCGAATCTCGCCCTGCTCGTCGACGACGACAAGGACGGCAAGGCCGACCGCACGGAACTGATCCTGCACGGTTTCGATTCGCACGACTCGCACCACGCCATCTCGGCCTATTGCGCCGACGCCTCGGGCGCCTTCTACCTCCTCGAGGGCCGCTTCCTGCACAGCCAGGTCGAGACCCCGTACGGCCCGCGTCGTTGCAACGACGGCGGCGCCTGGCGCTTCGACCCGAAGTCCTACCGCCTCGAGCGCGTGCAGGCCGACGTCTCCAATCCGTGGGGCTTCTCCTTCGACTACTGGGAACAGCCGTTCCTCTCC
>SYID01000161.1 GCA_005798925.1 Verrucomicrobiota bacterium | reverse complement strand
CTCGCGTATGGCTTTGGGCAGCCCCCAGAGGGCTTGGCTGACCGAACCGGTGATGGCGGCCAGGGTGTCGGCGTCTCCCCGGATGGAGGCGGCGAAGCGGACGGCGGACTCGTAGTCGGCCGTCCCGACGGCGATGGCCAGACATGCGGGCACGCAGCCTTGGCAGGTCTCGTCGTAGGAGTGGTTCTTCCGGATCTCCGCGAGCTCAGGCAAGGGACCGTAGAAGTTCTCGGCCACGGCCCGGACGGCGGCCGGGTTCCGGAACTTGCGTGCGGTCCACACCGCCGCCGCCACCGCCTGGGCGCCCTTGATGCCTTCGGGGTGCGCGTGCGAGGGACGAGCGCTGAGCGTGGCGTGTTCGAGCACGGACTCGAGGTCGTCGAAAGCCCATGCCACGGGAGAGACGCGCATGGCCGAGCCGTTGCCGAAGGAATCCCGTTCGCCAGGCGCGCCGTCGTAGACCCAGCCGAGGAAGCCGCCGCCGAAGGCCGCCGACAAAGGGGCCAGCTGGCCGTTCTCCTCATAGTAGCCGACCATGCCGACGATCCGGGGCTTGTAGTCGCGTTCGCCGTGGAGGAGCGCCTCCGCGACCGCCCAGGTGAGCAGCGAGTCGTCGGTCGGGCAGGACTTCTCGGCGAAGAGGGGGAAGGCGGCGTCTTCGTTGCGGCTGAATTCGTGGACCGACCCGATGATGTCGCCGGCGATGGCTCCGCGCATGGGGGCAAGTTGCCCGCCGGGGCGGGGGCTTCCAGACAAATTGTCCGTTCGGTGCGTCATAGCCCCCGGCGGTCATGCGGGACTTCCGTCATATCGTAATATATCACGATTATCTGCGCCCGAACTTCGCCGAGGGTTGCGACCAAAGCCCGGTTCGCTTGTCTCATCCTCAACCCCATGCCCCTCCGCCTGAGCTTGTTCTGGTGCCTCGCCGCGTTGGGCGTCGCGTGCGCCTCGGCCCAGTCCCTCGCGCCGGTCCCTTCGCCAGCCGCCCGCCCGCCCGTCGCGCCTGAGTTCTGGCTGCGGACCTGGGTCAAGGTCGACGACTCGTTCTTCACCAAGCACGAGCGCAATCTGTTCGAGGAATCGGTCGGCGTGCACTTCCGCGATCTCGAGGGAGCGCACGAGCTCTTCGTCAACGGCGTCAAGGTCGGCGCCGGCGGCGCTTTTGCGCCGAATTACCAAGGCGCCCGGAAGGAAGTCTTCCGGCACAAGGTCCCGGTGGGCACGCTGAAGAAGGGCGAATGGAACGAGATCGTCTTCCGCGTCCGGCAGCCGGAAGGGAAGGGCGGCTTCCTCGGCGAAGCGCCGTTCATCATGAACTACTTCATGGAGTGCGTGCTCGAAGGGCCGTGGGAGTATTCCGCGGCGCCGCTCGTGCCCGGTGCTTCGCTCAAGGTCCAGCCGACGTCCTCGTCGTTCGCCAAGTTCCGCGAATCGAACCGCGTCCTCGGTCGCGCGGAACAGTTCCACGGCCCCACGCTGTCACCGGCCGACGCCTATGCCAAGATGCGCGCGACGCCGGACCTGGCGGTGGATCTCCTGCTCTCGGAGCCGCAGATCGCGCAGCCGACGCACTTCAGTTTCGACACCCGCGGTCGTCTCTGGGTCACCCAGTATCGCCAATACCCTTACCCCGCGGGCGTGAACATGGTCAGCCGCGACAAGTATTACCGTTCGCACTACGACCGCGTGCCGCCGCCTCCGCCCCATCACGACAAGGGCGCCGACATCGTCTCGATCCATGAGTCGACCAAGCGTGACGGCGTCTACGACAAGCACACGGTCTTCCAGGACGGCCTCAACATGGCCAATTCCGCCGTGCGCGCCCACGGCGGCGTCTGGGTGATGAATCCGCCTTACCTGCTGTTCTACCCCGATGCCAACGGCGACGACGTCCCGGACGGACCGCCCGTGGTGCATCTGTCCGGCTTCGGCCTTGAGGACACCCACTCCGTCGGCAACGGCCTGATCCTCGGCCCCGACGGCTGGCTCTACGGCGTGCACGGCAGCACCTCGTCCTCCCGCGTGGTGCGCCCCGGCTTCGATTCAGCGGACGCCGCCCCGGTCCATTTCGAAGGCTGCATGGTCTGGCGCTACCATCCGAAGACCCGGGAATACGACATCTTCAGCGAAGGCTCGGGCAATCCCTTCGGCCTCGAATTCGATGGCGACGGCCGGATGTATTCGGGCCACAACGGCGGCACCACCCGCGGCTGGCACTACGTCCAAGGCGGCATCTACCTCAAGCAGGGCGTCGATCCCGGCAAGTTCGGCCCGCCGCGGACCCCTTACTCCTTCGGCCAGCTGCCGATCCTCGGGACGCTGACGAAGGTACCGCGTTTCGCCCACTTCGGCACCTTCATCGAAGGCACGGCCATGCCCGCGAAGTATCAAGGCCATCTGTTCTCCCTCGATCCGCTGCACAACACCGTGACGGACTCCGAACGCATCCCGAAAGGCGCGACCTACGTGACGACCGACAAGGGCATCGCGATGTGGTCCGAGGACGTCGGCTTCCGGCCGCTCTACAGCGCCAACGCCCCCGACGGCTCGCTCTTCGTGAGCGACATGTACGAATACTACATCGCGCACGGCCAGCATTACCAGAACCAGATCGATCCGACGACGGGCCGCCTGTATCGCCTCCGCGATCAGGACGCCAAGCTGGAGACCGATACGAACCTGGAAGGCATGACGACCGACCAGCTCGTGGCCTTGCTCGGGCACCCCAATAAGTTCCACCGCACGGCCTCGCTGCAGCTGCTGGCCGAGCGCCGTGATCCGGCGGCGGTCTCCCGATTGGATGCGCTGCTGGCCGCGGACAAGGGCCGCGGGGCCCTCGGCGCGCTCTGGGCCCTTTATCAGGTCGACGCCCTCACGGACGCGAAGGCCGTCGCCGCGCTGACGCATGCCTATGCGCCGGTCCGCTTCTGGGCCATGCGTTTCCTCGGCGACAAGTATGGCGTCAATCGCGGCCTCGGCGTCCCCGGATTAGGGTCCAAAGGGGCTTGTGACTTGCCCGCGGATGTCTTCGCCGCCGTCCTCGCCCGGGCCCGCGTCGAAGCCGACGCCGAAGTCCGTTCGCAGATGGCGTCCTCCGCCCGTCGTCTGCCGACCGCGCAGATGCTCTCGCTGGTCAAGGCCCTGGCGTCCCGGGATGAGGACGCCGACGACGCCTATATTCCGTTGCTTCTCTGGTTCGCGCTGGAATCCCACGTGTCGCTCGACCGCGAGGCCGTCGTGGGCTTCGTCAAGGATGCGGCGGTCTGGGATCGTCCGCTGATCCAGCAGCATCTGCTGCCCCGCCTGATGCGTCGGTTCGCCGCGGAAGGCCGCCGGGCCGATCTGCTCGTCTGCGCCCGGCTCCTGCGTCTCGCGCCGACCCCCGCGCACGGCGTCCACCTGATGAAAGGCTTCGAGGAAGCCTACCGTGGGCGCGAACTCGCCGGACTGCCCGACGAACTGCTCCAAGCCATGGCCGCGTCCGGCAAGGCCCCGTTGATCCTCCGCGTCCGTCAGGGCGACCCCGTCGCGATCAAGGAATCGCTCGCGCTTATCGCGAACAAGAAGGCGGACGCGACCGAACGGCTGAACCAGGTCCGGGTCTTCGGCGAAGTCCGGCAGCCGGAGGCGCTGGCCACCTTGCTGGCGCTCGCCGGTTCCGCCG
>SYID01000160.1 GCA_005798925.1 Verrucomicrobiota bacterium | reverse complement strand
GGAAAGCCAGGTCGATCTGGGCGGGCGGAGCGGAGGCTTCCTTGGCCACGCGGGCTGCGAAGTGCTTGGCCATGGCGACCGTGAGGCGGTTGTTGCGCATCGCCAAGGCCTGCAGGGCGTTGACGGTCTCATTGCGGCTGGCGACGGACATCGAAGGGTCGGCGCAATCCAGCACGGTGAGGAAGGGCTGGGGTTGGGAGCGGACGATGAAGCGATAGACCGAGCGGCGGTGGGACTTCGGGTCCTCGACGTCGTGCTGGTCGTATTCGTAGTGCGGCGAGTGCTGCGGCTTATCGATGACGAAGTCCTGGAAGCCCGGGCCGCCCATCGTGAGGTCGAGCTTGCCGGCGACCGAGAGCACCGAGTCATTGACCGCTTCGGCCTCGAGCTTGCGGCGGTTCATGCGCCAGAGGAAGGCGTTGCTCGTGTCGATCTTCTCGTTGGCCGGATTGCCAAGCGAAGACTGACGATAGGTCGCGCTCGTGACGATGAGGCGATGGAGTTTTTTAAACGACTGCCCGCCATCGCGGAAGTCGACCGCCAGCCAGTCGAGGAGCTCGGGGTGCGTGGGTTGGCTACCCATGCGTCCGAAGTCGTTTGGCGTGTCGCTCAGGCCCCGGCCGAAATGGTAATGCCAGACCCGGTTCACGATGACGCGCCAGGTGAGCGGATTGCGGTCATCGGTGATCCATCTGGCCAAGGCCACTCGACGGGAGCCTTCGGGGGCGTCCCCGGGCAGCTCAAACTGAGAGGCCAGCTCCTTGGCGAAGGGCAGGGTGCCCGGACCGACCTCCTTGTCGGGCTGGCTCACGTCGCCGCGCTTGAGCACGAAGATGGGACGCGGCTTGCCGCCGTTGGCGCCCGTGCCCGCGAAGGAGCCCGTGCCTTTGTGGATCGTGCCCACGTAGGCGACCTGCGGAGCCGGGAGGGCGGCGAGTTCCTTGGCGACCCGGGCGCGGGCGGCGGTGAGTTCGGCGAGGCGGTCGCTGTCGGCCGGGGCGACCTTGTTCGAACCCTTGCGGATCTCGGCGCGTTCGCGTTCGAGGAGGGCGAGGCGGGCGTCATCGCGTTCGGATTTCGGACCATAGGAGTAGCCGTCGGTCAGGTTAAGGCGTCCCCAGCGCGGTGCGGCTTCGATGCTGTCGAGCGAGGTCACGTTGGCTCCCAGGGCGACGTTCCGGCCCTTGGGGTCGATCGCTTGGAGCTCAGCCAGCGCGAAGATGTAGTCGTTCTTGCGAAGCGCCAGCTTCGTGGCCGTCACGCGCAGGTAGCGCCCTTTCAGTTTGGCCAGCGCGAAACGTTGCGGCTTCACGCCGGGATTCGGGACATCGGCGGCGGTGAAGTCGGCGATCGTGGTCACCCCTTGGGTGAATTTCGCGTCGTCGGACAGCTCGACCTTGTAACGGGCCGGGAAGCCGAAGCCGGCGCCGATGTTGTTATAGGTATCGTGGCAGCCGGTCAGCACGATTTCGGTGAGTTCGCGGGCGACCCCGAGGTCGACCTGGACCCACTTCGTGGCGGACTGTTCCTTCGAGATCGCGCTGTGGTATCCGTATTCGGGACGTTCGACGGCGGCGGTGCCCTGCTTCAGTTCATCGATGATCTTGCCGATGAGCGTGACGCGGCGGGAGTCGACCGTCGCGAGCTTGTCGTTCAAGGCCTTGATCTCGCTGTCGAGTCGGGTGCGTTCGGCGACCAGCGGGTCGCGCCGCTTGGCGGCCTCCGGGTCGACGTCGAAAGTCTTGTCGGCCCGGTCGAGGGCGGCGAAGACGGCCTGGAGGCGGTAGTAGTCCTCCTGCTTGATCGGGTCGAACTTGTGATTATGACAGCGGGCGCACTGGGCGGTCGTCGCGAGGAAGGCGCCGGTCGTATTCGAGACCATGTCGTCTCGGTCGAGGGCACGGGCGATCTTGCCGTCCAGTTTGGTTTCGGGGAGTTCGGCGTGGCCGATGAAGTCCCAAGGGCCGGCCGAGATGAAGCCCTGGGCGACATGGCCGTCCAGGGTGTGCGGGTAGAGCGTGTCCCCGGCGAGTTGTTCTTCGACGAAGCGGGCGTAAGGCTTGTCGTCATTGAAGGAGCGAATGACGTAATCGCGGTAGGGCCAGGCGTTGGGGCGGAGCTTGTCCTTGTCGTAGCCGTGGGTGTCGCCGTAGTGGACCACGTCGAGCCAGTGGCGCCCCCAGCGCTCGCCGTAGCGGGGCGAGGCCAACAGGCGGTCGGCGGCGCGGCCGATGGCCGCAGGCAGGTCTTGCGCGGCAGCTTGCTCGAAGGCGGCGAGCTCCTCGACCGAAGGAGGGAGTCCGGTCAGGTCGAAGGTGAGTCGGCGGAGGATCGTGCGGGCGTCGGCGGTGGCGGAGGGCCGCAGGCCTTTCTCTTGGAGCTTGGCCAGGATGAAGCGGTCGATCGGATGGGCGGCGTCGCCGGAGGGCAGGACGGGCTTGGCAAGGGGCTTCAAGGACCACCAGTCGAGCGGATCGGTCTTCTTCAGGGAGGCGGACTCCGGCCAGACGGCGCCTTCGGCGATCCAGCGTTTCAG
>SYID01000159.1 GCA_005798925.1 Verrucomicrobiota bacterium | reverse complement strand
TCCTCTACGCCGTCCTCAACTCAGTCCTCTTCGGGTTATTTTTTCTCCCCGAACGGGAAGGGTTTAAGCGGGGTCTTCGTCGCCTTCTTCTTCCCGGACTTCTCGATGGCTTCGCGCGTGCGGGTCTCGATGGCGTCATAGATCTTCTCGAGGGTTTCCTTGGAGAGGTCGGGTGCGCCTTGGGCGATGGCGGCGAGATTGGCTTTGCGGATGTCGGCCTGAAGTTGTTCGAATTCCCCGCGCAGATTCTTCTTTTCTTCCTGGGAGAGGAACTCGGCCTCCTTCTGCAGCTGGTTCCGCTTGGCCTTGAGCTCCTTCACCTGCGGGTCGCGCTGGGCCTTGAACGCGGCCGCGCGGAACTTGCGCATTTCCTCGGACGAGACGCCCTCGACGTCGGCGAGCAGTTCGGCCGGGGTCGCCGGTTTGGTTTCCTTTGTCTTGGCGGCCGCGTCGGCCGCGGGACTGGCTTCGTCCTTGGGCTGCTTGGCGGCGTCCCGCTCGGCCGCGGCCGCTTTTTCCTGGGCCAGGCGATTGGCTTCCTGGCCGCGTTTCTTGATGAGTTCTTCGATTGCGACGAAAGCCTTCACCACGTCATCCTTGGGGATGGTGGCGTCGAACCTGGCTACGGCGTCGACGGTCGACCGGATCATCGTATCGCGCGCCTTCTCGTAATCCATCCGCAGGTCTTCGGACTCGTTGCGGCCTTTGACGAAGCGCGCCCGCTCCTTCAGTTCTGAAAGGCGTTTGCGAGCGGCCACGACGGCCTCGTCGTTGAAGGTCGCGAGCAGGGCGCGTTTCACCTGCGCGTAGGCTTCGTCGGAAAGTCCCTCCACGGCGGTCGGCAACTGGGCGGCAACGGTGGCGCGCGGGTTTTTCTTCGCGACGGGCATCGGCTGGCTGTCGGCGGCGGTCAGGACGCCGGCGAGCAGCAGGGCGAGGCAGGGGAGGGAAAGCAGGCGCATAGGGTTATTTGTTAAACAGCAAAGTTCCCGGGAAGTTGCGTACGATGGGGCGGGGCGGAATCGATGGCAGAATTGAGGACTGCTTTGATTAAGCCTGCCAGCTGCCGCCTGGGGCTGCCGTCTGCCACCGGAATCGGCTCCTCAGCCAGTTGTCCGGTCTCCCCCGTGAGTCGATGACCTTTGGCCCTCCGGCTAACAGATCGACTCATCCAGGCCTGGCCCTAGCGCCGGCCCCGCCGTCGCTTGGCGACGCGGCGTCACTTCTTCTTCGGCTTGCCAGCGACGTCGGGCTTTTTCTGGTGGCTGGATTCGACGTAGGCGCGGATGAGTTGGATGTTCAGGCTGGGGTCGGCTTGCTGCATGGCCTTGACGCGGGCCTCATCGATCTCCTGACGGCCGGCCTTGGCCTCGCGCGCGCCGCCTTTCGTCTTCTCGCCTTCGCTTTTCTTCGGTTTCGCGCCGCCGCCGTTTTTCTTGAAGACGGCGAGGAACGTCGGGTCTTTTTCCGCGGCCAGCCAGGCTTCCTGCAGTTTCACTCCGTCGGAGAGGGAGACGCCTTCCGGGATCTCCGGGGCGTCGAGGCCTTTCTTATTCTTCACGGCCGGTTCCGTCTTCTCGGCCGGCTTGGCCACGGGTTCCGTAGGCTTCTTCTCATCCGCGGCGAAGAGCGGGAGCGTGGCGAGGAGGGCGAGGAGCAGGGCGGGGTGGCGCATGTTTTTAAAACACCGGAGGTGGAAAAAGGTTTTAGCGGGTAGCGGATGGCGGATGGGAGTAGCGGAGGGCGGAATGGAGGACTGCGTTGAGGGCTGAATTGATAAAACCTGCCACCGGCCACCCGGTGCTGCCACCCGCCACCTGAAATGGTTAGAGGACAGATTCCTGAACCTGAACACCCGAACCTGAACACCCGAACCAGGAGTCTGATGGCCGAGACCCGAGACCAGAAAATAGGTTCCACAGCCAATCATCCGGTCTCCCTTTGCTCGACAGTGTTCCCCGCCGCCAACAGCTAAGCGCTGACATCTACCATGGGTAGGGCGGGGTCTCCGAGCCCGCCGAACGACGGACGGCTCGGAGAGCCGTCCCTACCCAGCCCGACCCCTCATGATGTCTTTCCGTCCATTCAGCCCTCCATGCAGTCCTCCACGCTGCCCTCAATTCAGTCCTCAACTCCGCCTTCCCCTCCCTCACCACCTTCCCTTGAGCAACTTATTACCCGGGTATGGGGCGTTGGAGTGTGGGCCGAAGAACATCCGGATACCGGCCCAGACCATGAAGGAATCGCGCTGGTTCATGCGGGCGTATTCCATGCCGGTAAGCAGCTTCAGGCGGTGTCCGGCGATGTAATGATTGAGGCCGAGATAGACCGCCTGGTAGGCGTCGCCGTTGCCTAGGCCCGCGAGGCGTTCGTAGCGGCGCTGGCTGCTGAGGCCGGTCGCCTGGCTGGAGCTGGCGATCTGGTAGCGACTGACGACTTCGAGGGTGTCGGTGAGGAAGTAACTGGGCTGGAGGTTGAGGCCGATGGCATCCCCGCGGGCGCCGCCGAAACCGGCCGTGACTTCGGCCACGAAGGCCGCCGGACCGTCCGTGAGGATCAGGGCGCCGGCCAGGGCGTCGTCGAAACGCGTCAGGTTGGTCGCGTTGGCATGCGCTTCGCTGTGGAGGTAGCCGCCGTAGAAGGACGCCGTCTCGGCGCCGAGGAAATGGCCCAGGTCATACGTCCCCGCGGCGAGGAAGGAGGAGCCCGAATCAAGTTCCGTGAAGGACTCCCACATGTCCGTCCCGGCGGAGTTAGAGAAGATGCCGGCGTAGTAGTCGAGCTTGTCGACGCGGCCTGAGAGCGTCACGGCCGGGGTGTAGTCGAGGCCCATCATGTTCGTGAACATCGAGCGCTCCATGAAGCTCATGTAGCGGCTCGAGACGTTACGGTCGTGCGTGAAGCGGTGCTTCTGCTGGCCGACGGTGAGGTTGAGCGATTCCGCGAACTGCCAGCGGACCCAGAGTTCGGTGAAGCCATTGTAGGCCGGTTCGAAGTCGCTGCCGCTGATCGCCTGCGCGTGCACCGTCAGCCGGTCGAACATCGTGGCCTGGAAGCCCAGGCGGACGCGGCGGCTCTCGAAGCCGGAATCCTGTCCGTGGCTTCCGTCGTTGTCGTGGTAATGCCCGTGGTAGCGGCCAAGCACCCACAGTTCCTGGAGGCCCGGATTCTTTTTGTCTCTGTAGATCAGGCCCAGGTTTTCGAAGCGCTCTTTAAGGGACTGTTCGGCGACCGGCATCGCGGCGGCCGCAGGCTTGTCCTGCGCGGTGACTTGCGTGACGGTCAGGGCGGCCGCGAGCATGAGAAGGTTGCGAGTATGTAACATTTGTAACAATCGGATTCAGGTGTGGGTAGGATGACCAAGGCGGACCTTGGGCTGACAGGGTTAGATTACGCGCGTGTGGCTGATGCAAGACGCTGAAATGCCGGCTCAGAGATGTTTCCCGCCCGTCACATATCCGTAACAATTGGAATCATGGTAAAAAGAGGCCTTAATGAGGGCTGGATAGATGACCGAGTCGATGACCGAGGACAGATGGCTGAATCGATCAGGGAGGACTGAGCAGAGTACTGCGTGGAGGACTGAGTGGAAAAAAGCCGCCACCCGGACCTGAACACCCGAACCTGGTAGCTGAGCGCCGAGACCCGAGACCCGAAATATGCTCCCCCGCCAATCATCCGGTCTCCGGTTTCCCTTTGAGCCAATGTCTCGAGGTAGGGACGTGATCACTATCACGTCCGTGGGCGGCCGGATTCCGGTATGGAGGAAGATGATGCCCGGTAGTCGCACGCGCCACGGCGAACGGCGGCCATGGCAATGGCCGCCCTACCTCAAGGCATGCACTCCCCCGATACTCGATACTCTCAGTAGCTCCAGCCGCCAACCGCCAACCGCTATCCGCTAACCGCTTCCACCTATCCCAAACAAAAGACCCCGGCGAACCGGGGTCTTGATCGGGCCAGTGATCCGAAGATTACTTGGCTTCAGGCTTCTTGCCGCCCTTGCCCTTGCCGCCCTTGTCGCCGCCCTTACCCTTGGCGCGGGCTTCTTCGAGGGCCTTGAAGACGGATTCGAGGGAGGGGTCGGCCTTGAGGACGGCGGCCTTAGTGGCTTCCATCACGGCGCGGCCGGCGGCCTTCTTCTCGTCTTCGGTCTTGGCTTCGGCGGCCTTGGCCTTGGCGGCCTTGACGGCGTCGTCGCTTTGGGCGGCCTTGGAGGCTTCCAGGAACTTCTTCCAGGTGGCTTCATCGACGGATTCCGGGCGCTGGGGGCCCTGCTTCTTGCCGCCCTTGTCGCCCTTCTTGGCGGGCGGGTTGTCGCCCTTGGGGGCGTCTTGGGCGATGAGGCCGACCGAAGAGATCAGGGCCAGGAGGAGTGCGAGTGTGGTCTTCATGTGTGTATGGGGGTGCCACCATGAAACCCCGCCTCCGGGGGAGAGTTGCGGTTTTTTCATTTAATTATGACACCCCCGGCGGCTGACGCCCGGCCACGCCCGGGCAGACTCCGGCCATGACCCCGGTCCTTGTCCATCTGCCCCATGACGCGACCCTGATCCCGCCGTCCGCGGCGGCGGATTTCCTTCCGGGACCGGCGGAACTCGCCCGGGAAACCCTGCGGCTGGTCGACGCGCACACCGCCGCGCTCTACGGCGAGGGGGCCTTGCCGGCGGACCTCCTCCGCGCCGAGGTCTCCCGGCTGGTCGTCGACGTCGAGCGCTTCCCGGACGACGTCCGCGAGCCTTGCGCCGCGGTCGGCATGGGCGCGACTTATGTGCGGACCACCGAAGGCCGTCCCTTGCGGGCGCTTTCGTCGGAACGCCGCGCGGAACTGATGGCGGCGTATTACTGGCCGCATCACCGCGCCCTCGACGAGGCCGCCGCCGCGCGGCTGGCCTGCTTCGGGCGCTGTGTGATCCTCGACGCACATTCCTACCCGACCGGCCCGTTGCCCACGCAGGCCGCGGACGGACCCTCGCCGGAGATCGGCGTGGGGACCGAGCCGGCGCACACGCCCCCGGCCCTGCGGGAACTGGCCGAGGCGTTCTTCCGCGCGCGCGGCTTCGACGTCGCCGTCGACGTGCCGTTCCGCGGCGCGATGGTCCCGAATCGTTTCCATGGCCGGGAACCGCGGGTGGAATCGGTGATGATCGAGGTACGCCGCGACCTTTACATGGATGAAGCCACGGGCGAACGGAGCGGCGGATTCACGAAAATGCGCGAGGTGCTGACGGATTTCCGCGACGCGGTCCTCGCCTACGCGGGTAGCCTTACTTAGCGGCGGTCGAACGCTCGACCTCTTCGCGCAACAGGCCGATCGCTTCCTTCCACATCGCCTGCATGCGCGGGAGCTGCGCGGCCTTGGCGGCCTCGTCCTGCGTCTTCCAGCCGGCCTCGATCTCCTTCCATTCCGCGACGAGGGCCTTCGTCTTCGGGTCCTCGCCCCAGCGCTTCGCGGCGGCGTCGAAGACCTGCGGGTGCATGAACTTAAGTTCCTGGATCGTCCCGAGCCCCTCACGGATGATGTTCTCGCGGCGAGCGTCCGGCGGGCGGCTGTCGACGGAGACGTCCTCCTGGCCGGAGGGTATGAGGCCGTTGGCGCTGCGCGGGGCGACGGTCGGGCGCGCGGAGCCGGGCTTGCTCACCACGGCGGAGCGGGCCGGACGGTCCGCCGGCTTCGGCGTATCGGCCGACTGAAAGTACCACCAGCCGAGCGCGAGCGCGCCGAGCGCAAGGAGGCCCGGCAGGACCGTTCGGCGCGAGGCGGGATTCATCGCTTGGGCACGTCCGGCTTATTCGAACGTCACCGGCGCGGCGGGGGCCGGAGCCACGGGAGCGGCGGCCGGGGTCGGGCCGTTGGCGTCCCGGACGACGCCGGGACCGGTGATCGTGACGGTCGGCTCGTTCTGCGCGGACGCGCCGGCGCTGGCTTGCTTGAGCATGCCGAGGCCGCGGGTACGGACGGTGGCGAGCTCATCCATGATGGCCTGTTTCTGGTCGTCGCTGGCGCCTCGGTACTGGGATTCGAGCTCGCGCATGCGGCCGAAGTTGGCGCGGAATTCTTCGTTCGCCATCGCCGCGCGGAAAGCATCGCTGATCTTCTGGCGGTCACCGCCGAACATGGCGTCGACCGCTTTCTTTCCGTCATCGCGCCAGGTGGCGAACTTCGCGTCGAGCTCGGCGACGGGCTTGGAAGGTTTCACGAGATCCTTCTCCTCGACGCCGGTGCTGACGTCGTCCTTGCGGCTGAGGTGCAGCTCCTTGGGCGACCGGGGCTTGCCGCCTTCGGTGGCGAGCTTGGTGACGGGGGAGGGCGTCTTGCGCGCGGTGCTCTTGACCACCGGCAGGTCTTCGCCGCGCGTCCATTGGTAGACGGCGTAGGTTCCGTAGGCGACGAGGGCGGCGGCGAGGATCGCGAACAGGTTCTTCATGGCTTCTTGGTAAAGGTTTTAACTCCGCGGCTCGGACGAAGTTTCCTCAGGGGGCGTTCAGGCCTCGGGGCCGGCTTCGGCCAGTGCTTTCACATGCTCCATGACCCTTAACTGGACTTGGCGGACGATGGCCTGGGTCCACAGGTTCCAGTACCCTGTCGGGGCGAGGTTGAGGAGGTAGCGGCTTTCTCCGATGAGCAGGGTCTTGCCGTCCGGCCGGCGGATCAGACGAAAGCCGCCTTCCAGGCTGGCGTAGGTGCGGCACAGGTGGGAGGCGTCGATCTCGCGCCCGAAAAAGCCGGTCTCGCGCATCGCCGGCGGCGTCGAGAGGACCTTGAAGCGGAGTTCTTCGGCGGGTTTCCAGACCGTGACGATCTCAGGCATCTCGCCGGTGCTGAGCACGCACAGGCGCGCCGCGCCGACCCCTTGCCCGTCCGTCCGCGTGCCCAGCGGGTGGGCGACGCCGTAGCGGAAAAGGAACTGCTCGGCGCGCGGGAGGTCGCCCATGGTGTGCAGGTGCGACCAGACGCGCTCCGGCGAGGCGTCGATGAGCACCTCGCTTGAGGCGGAATCCTCGCGCGGGGCGGGCGCCTGCCAGCCTTCGACGCCGACGAGGGCGACGACCCCGAGCCATGCAGCGGATTGGAGGCGGGCGCCGCCGGCGGCCGAGCGGACGAGGAGGAAGCCGGCCGCGCAGCCGAGGAAGGCGAGCAGCGCGCCGAAGGGCGCGGCCATCAGGACGCAGATGATGCCTTCGATGAACAGGCTGCACAGGATGAGCAACACCGCCCCCATCAGGGTCAGCGAGGCGGCCACCGCCTGTCCGAAGGTGCCGCCCGCGCGGCGGATCACGACGGCGGCGCTTGCTCCCGCCGCGAAAGGCAGGCCGATGAAGGTGGCCATTCCGAAATAGCCGCCGACCTCGCGCACGCCGAAGGGCATGAGGTCCAGCTGTTCGAGCTGCTCGATGCCGATGGCCAGCAGAAGGGCGCCGCCGCCGGCGAACAGCAGCGGCATGGTCAGCCGCCCCGCCACGGCGGCCGGGGTCGCCGATGTCTTCTCGTCGCCCTCGCCCGTGGCGGCGAGCCAGAGCGCGAGTCCTCCTCCCAGGAACGGCACATGGAGAAGCAGGCCGAGCACCGGCGGCAGGGTCCAGCCGAGCGCTCGCGCTCGGCGCGCGGCGACGAACGAAGCGAAGAGCGCCGCGATCGCGGCGATGGCGTAGAGATAAGGCGCGCTCTCGCGCCCGAAGAGGAAATTCCGTCCGAAGCCTTCCTCCGCGGGGATGACGCGCAGGAGGAGCACCGCATGGGCGAAAGCCCAAGGTGGCAGCATCAGGAGGAGCGTCTGCAGGCGGCTGGGTCGGGAGAGCATCTTGGGGAGGGACCGCCGGCTGAGCCGGCTGAGGATACCTACGACATTAGTCGGTATGCTTTCGGCCTAAAGCAATAAGTGCCCGGTCGATCCCATGATCGTCAGGAAAACAGCACCCGCAGCCAGGTCTTCGAATAGGGCAGGGCGACATGCTCGAGGCGGGCGGCCAGGAAGGCGGCTTCGATCTCCTCTTCCGGGTGCCCGTCGAGCAGCTTGGCGCCTTCGAGCTCCCGCCGGCCGCGACGGGCGGCGTCCTGGACGTGCGTATGCTTGAGCAGGTGTCCGATGGTGATGATGACGGCGAGGACCGAGAAGCCCGCCGCGGCCCAGAGCACCCGGCCTTTGCCGGCGAAGGTCAGGACGATGAGCAGGATCGGCCAGGCATTGCCCCAGAGGATCATGAACGAGTCCCACGACGCCAGCCCGCCGAGCTTGCGGTCGCGGTGCTGCAGCGCATGGCCGGCGAGGCGGGCCGCCCGCGCGACGTCGAACAAGGTCCGGCCGGCGTACGTGGCGGGCGAGAGCTTGAGGGCGGGTTCGTAAGCCGAATAGAAATCCGTGACGGCCAGCGAGCTTTCGTCGACGTCGACCTGGGGCACTTCGCCGCGCAGGAGGATGATGCGGGCGGCCTGCGCGCCGGTGACCCCGCGCACGAGCAGGACGCGCCCATGGCTCCCATGCAGCCGGCGGATCCGCCACCAGGCCCACCAGGGAAGTCCGAGGGACGCCGCCCCCGCGAGACAGAAGAGCAGGAGGATCTTGAACTCGGGATTCATGGCCGGCTCCGACCCTGCCGATTCCCGGGTTCCCATCAAGGCCTACCTAGGTTCCGGCCGCAGAAGGGGAATAAGCCGGGGTGGATTCTGCGGGGGAGCCGCGGCGCTTCGTTGACCCGCGGGCCCTCCTCCGATTGGCTGGCCGACGATGAATCCCGATCTCGTCAGAAACTACCTGACCAGCCTCCAGGATCGCTTGTGCGCGACCCTCGAAGCCGTGGACGGCCAGGCCAAGTTCATCACCGACGAATGGCAGCGCGCCGAAGGCGGCGGCGGCCTTACGCGCGTCATCGCCGGCGGCTCGGTGATCGAGAAGGGCGGGGTGGCCTTCTCGGACGTCCGCGGCCACGCGTTGCCCCCGTCCGCCACGCTCGCCCGTCCGGAACTCGCCGGCAAGGGCTTCCGCGCCATGGGCGTCTCGGTCGTCCAGCATCCGCTCAATCCCTATTGCCCGACCTCGCACATGAACGTGCGTTTCTTCTGCACCGACGGCCCGGAGCCGGTCTGGTGGTTCGGCGGCGGCTT
>SYID01000158.1 GCA_005798925.1 Verrucomicrobiota bacterium | reverse complement strand
TGTTTTGCTTGGTTTACCTACACCGCATTGCCCGTTTCCGACCTTCGGATTTCGATTTGCCGTCTTAACGACCGTCAACTCACCGGATTATTGCGGGGCTTGTCTCTTACTTTGGTTATTTTCCGAGACAAACCTGACCGCTAATGAGTCAGTTTCGGGGGCCTACGGCAAGTTTATTCACATTAGGGGTCTTCATTCAGCCCTGCGTTGACTCCCGGAAACAGCCAAAACAGGCTGTTTTCATGCCTGCCGTCCTGTCTTCGCGCCAAATCCAAGAGGCTTTGGCCGATCTGCCCGGCTGGACCCATGCGCACGCCAAGTTGTTGCGGACCTATCATTTCAAGGATTTCGCCGCCGCCCTCGTCTTCATCAACCAGGTGGGCGCGCTCGCCGAAAGCCACGGCCACCATCCCGAAATCCATAATATCTGGAACAAGGTGGGTTTATCGCTCACCACGCACGACGCGGGCAACCAGGTCACCGAAAAAGACGTGGCTTTGGCCCGCGCGCTCAGTTCCCTCGTCTCGTCGTGATCGAAGACCCCGCCGAAGGCTTGGACATCCTCCTCGAGGAGCTGAAGCGCCTGAAGGCCGCCGGGGTCCGCCGCATCAGCGTTTCCGAAGAGGCCCTCGCCGCCTTGAAAGCCCTCGCCGGACCGGCCGCCGCCGCGCCCCCGGCCTCAGCCTCGCCTCGTCCCGCCCCCGCCTCGGCGCCCGCCCGCCCTGCGCCGGCGCCCGCGCGCCCCTCGCCGGCCGTCGTCGTGTCGGCTCCGTCGGTTCCTGACGCGCCGGTGTTCAGCCTCGCCCCCGGCCCGAAGGCCGAGCGCATGCGGGCTTTGCGGCAGCTTGTCGAGGCGTGCGCCGAGACGCGGAAGCATCTGGTCGCCCCGCAGCGGCCGCTCCTCGGCCACGGTTCCCTCGACGCCCAGGTCGTGTTCGTCGGCGAAGCGCCCACCATCGTGGAGATGGAGGCCGGCCAGGCCTTCGCCGGCGAGTCCGGCGAACTGCTCCAGAAGATCCTCGCCGCCGCGGCGATCAATCCCGCCGACTGCTATTTCGCGCCCGTCATGGTGTGGCGTCCGGAGCCCCCGACCCGATACGGCAAACGCCCGCCGACCGCGCGGGAGCTCGCGTTCAACCTGCCTTACCTCCGCGCGCAGATCGACGTCGTCGCGCCGCGCGCCGTCGTCGCCCTCGGGGCGCAGGCCTTCGAGGCGCTGCATGGCCGGACGCCTTCCATCACGCAGGCCCGCGGCCGGTGGTTCGACCTCGGCGGCGTGCCGCTGCTGCCGACGTTCCACCCGAATTATCTCCTGCACACGCCCAGCGCTTCCGCCAAGCGGACCGTCTGGGAGGACTTCCTGCTCCTCATGGAGAAGCTCGGCCTCCCGGTCAGCGAGAAGCAGCGCGGCTTCTTCGCGACGAAGTGAGGTTCAGCGCACGGAGTCGCTCAGGCGGCTCAGCGGGAACGAGAGCACCTGCGAGTTGCGGCCGCTCGCCTTGAGGGACTTCCGGCGTTCGGCCGGCAGGTCCGTCAGCGCGCCCGGCACGAAGCCGCAGGCCGACTGGAAGAAGCCCTGCGTCTGCGTGGTGAGCGCGATGAGCTTCCTGGCGCCGAGCTTCTTGGCCTGGCGCTTGGCGAACTCGACGAGTTTCCGGCCGACGCCGCGCCCGTGGTAGAAGGGCTGCACGTAGACCGCGCCGAGCTCCATCGCCTTGCCGCCCGGGTAGGGCCGGAGCGCGGCGCAGCCGATGATGCTGTCGTCGATCTCGTAGACGTAGAATTCGGCGAACGACTGCTCGATCTGCTGGCGCGTGCGCGCCACGAGGGCGTCGGTCTTCGCGCCGTGCTTGGCGAGGTTGTAGAGGGCCTGCGCGTCCTTCTTCTTCGCCTGGCGGATGCGGTCGTAGTCGTTGGCGTGCACCATCGTGCCGAGGCCGACCTTGTCGAAGATCTCGGTCAGCAGGCAGCCGAACACGCGGCCGTCGAGGATGTGGGCGCGGGGCACGTCGTTGTCGAGGGCCTTGGCGGCCTGCACGGCCTTGCTGCGGATGCGCGGGTCGAGCTTGGCGTGCTTGTCCGCGAGCAGGCGCTTGAGGTCGTCCTCGGGGAGGTTGAGCTGCACGACGCCGTTCACCTGCAGGCCGCTGAAGGGCGTGAGGTAGATCAGCTTCGAGGCGCCGAGCGCGACCGCGAGCTCCATGGCGAGGTGGTCGCTGTTGACGCGCAGGGACTGGCCTTCGCGGTCGCACACGATCGGCGTGACGAGCGGCAGGATGTCCTGCGAGAGCATCGACTTGAGGATGGCGGCGTCGACTTTCTCGACCTTGCCGGTGTAGAGGTGGTCGACGCCCTTCAGACGGCCGATCTTCGTCGAGCGCACGGCGTTGGTGATGGCGCAGCGCAGGCCGGCCTGGGAGAGGTTCTCGAGGACGGACTGCGAGACGAGCGCCGAGGCCTCGCGGGCGAGCGACATCGTCGAGACGTCGGTCGGCCCTTCGCCCTGCACGTCGGACAGCGCGATGTTGTGCGCGCCGGCGAGGCCGACGAGCTGCTGGCCGATGCCGTGCACGAGGACGACCTTGATCGAGAGGCTGCGCAGGACCGCGATGTCGGTGACGATGTTCGCGAAGTTCTCGTGGGACACGATCGAGCCGTCGACCGCGATGACGAACACGTGGTCGCGGAACATGGGGACATACCGGAGGATCCCCCGGAGGTCGGTCGGCTTCATGGCGCGCTCACGCTGGCTGGACATGCCCAATCCTTATGGACTCCCCGTCGGGCGGGGCAATACTGATGACGCATGCCGACGCCGCCCCGAACCCGCCGCGACCCGACGCCGCCCGGCCTCCGGGAGCCTGTCGACGCCTTCCTGGCGCACCTCTCGCTGGAACGCGGCGCGGCGAAGCTCACGACCGAGGCCTATGACTCGGACCTCACGCGCTTCACGGCCCACTGCGCCCGCGCCGGCCGGACGGACTGGACGGAGGTCTCGCTGGCCGACGTCGATGCCTGGATACGCGCCCTCGACCGCAAGGGCCACGCCGCCGCCTCCCTCGCCCGCCGGCTTTCGGCGGTCCGTTCCTTCGCGGCCCATCTCGTCCGCTCCGGCCTGCGCCGCGACGACTTCACCGAGCTCGCCCGCGGGCCGAAGCTCCGCCGCAAGCTCCCCGGGATGATCAGCGCGGCGGAGGCCGCCAAGGTGGTCTCGGCGCCCGACACGGCCACGCCGCAGGGCCTGCGTGACCGCGCGATGTTGGAACTGATGTACGGCTCCGGCCTGCGCATCTCCGAACTCTGCGGCCTGGACATCCAGGCGGTCGACGCCGAAGCGGGCCTCGTGCGCGTGACCGGCAAAGGTTCGAAGGACCGCATCGTGCCCGTCGGCGAGACGGCGCTCGCCGCCCTCCGGGCCTACCTCATGGCCGGCCGGCCGAAGCTCGTGCGCCCGAAGACCGGCAGCGCGCTCTTCCTCAGCGCCCGGGGCGTGGCCATCTCCCGCAAGACCTTCTGGCTCGGCGTGAAGCAGGCCGCCCGGCGCGCCGGCGTCTCCGTCCCGGTCAAGCCGCACCTCCTGCGCCACGCCTTCGCGACCCACCTGCTGGAGGGCGGCGCGGACCTGCGGTCGATCCAGGAGATGCTCGGCCACGCCGATATCGCCACGACCCAGATCTACGCGTCGGTCGACCGCACGGCCCTCTCGGCCGCCCATCGTCGCCACCACCCGCGCGGACGCGGGAAGGGGCGTTAGGCGGCGAACAGGATGAAGAGGCCGCCGAGGACGGAGGCCGCCATGAGCAGGCCCGCGAGGAAACGCGTGCCGAAGGGGACTTCCAGCGGCGCGAGCTCCTCGCCGTCCTCGGTCGGACGCACCACGGCTTCGCGGAGGATCGAGAAATAGTAATGGATGCTGACGGCGACGCCCACGAGGGCCGCCCCGAGGACCCACCAGAGCTGCGCGGCGACGAGCAGCGCGAGCACCAGGAGCTTGGCGATGAAGCCCACGGAAGGCGGGATGCCGGCGAGCGAGCCGATGCCGAAGCCCAGCGAGCCCGCGAGCAGCGGCGAGCGGCGGAGCAGCCCGCGCAGCGCCAGCTGGGGCCGGCGGTGATCCTCGGCGGCCGGCAGGGCGACGAGCGCCTGCGCGGCGAGGAAGGTGCCGACGACGTAGGCGAGGAGGTAGATCACCACGACCTGCTCGACGTCGTAACCGAAGGCGTCGGCGCCCGGGAGGACGAGCGCGGCGGTCACGGCGGCGAGGATGAAGCCGGCGTGCGAGACGCCCGACAGGGCCAGCGTGCGCTTAACGTCGGTCGTGGCCAGCGCGCCGAGGTTGCCCGCGAGCAGGGTCAGGACCGCGCCGACGGCGAGCAGCGGGGCGATCTTGGGCGCGAGGGCGGCGAAGGGGCCGGTGACCAGGAGCAGGAGCGTGAACGCGCCCGCGGCC
>SYID01000157.1 GCA_005798925.1 Verrucomicrobiota bacterium | reverse complement strand
TGCCGGGACCGCCCTTGGGGCCTTCGTTGCGGATGACGATCACGTGGCCGTCCTTCACTTCGCCGTCGAGGATGCCGCGGAGCGAGGCCTCTTCGGATTCGTAGACGATGGCGTGTCCCGTGAAGGAGCTGCCTTCCTTGCCCGTGATCTTGGCGAGCGCGCCGTGCGGGGCGAGGTTGCCGCGGAGCACGCGGAGGTGGCTGTCGCCCTTGATGGGATTGCTCATCGGTCGGACCACGTCCTGGTCGGCGGAGTAGGGGCCCACGTGCGCGAGGTTCTCCGCGACGGTCTTGCCGGTCACGGTCAGGCAGTCCCCGTGGAGCAGCCCGGCGTCCAGCAGCATCTTGAGCAGCGGCTGGAGGCCGCCGATGCGCACGAAGTGGGCCATGTTGTATTTGCCGCTCGGTTTCAGGTCCGCCAGCACGGGGACCTTGCGGCCGATGCGCTCGAAGTCTTCCAGGGTGATCTTGATCCCGGCGGAATGCCCGATGGCGATGAGGTGCAGGACGGCGTTCGTCGAGCCGCCGAGGGCGATGACCGTGACGATCGCGTTCTCGATCGCCTTCTTGGTGATGATGTCCGACGGACGGATGTTCTTCCTCAGCAGCTCAAGCACGGCCTTGCTCGCGCGTTCGCAGTCGGCCAGCTTCTCCTTGGAATTCGCCAGCTGCGCGGAGCTGTCGGGCAGGCTCAGGCCCATGGCTTCGATCGCCGAGGCCATGGTGTTGGCGGTGTCCATGCCGCCGCACGAGCCTTCGCCCGGGATGGAGCACTTCTCGATCTCTTTCAGCTCGGCGTCGTCGATCTGCTTCGCGGCGTGCTGGCCGACGGCTTCGAACACGGTGACGATGTCGGCGGCCTTGCCCTTGTGGAGGCCGGGGACGATGGTGCCGCCGTAGACGAAGACGGAAGCACGGTTGAGGCGGGCCATCGCCATCACGCAGCCGGGCATGTTCTTGTCGCAACCCCCGATCGTCACGAGGCCGTCGAACCCTTCCGCGCCGGTCACGGCTTCGATGGAGTCCGCGATGATCTCGCGGGAGACCAAAGAATAGCGCATGCCCGGCGTGCCCATCGAGATGCCGTCGGACACGGTGATGGTGCCGAAAATCACCGCTTTTCCGCCGGCCGCGTCGGCGCCCTTGGCGGCTTCGTCGGCCAGCCGGTCGATGTGCATGTTGCAAGGGGTCACCATGGACCAGGTCGAGGCGATGCCCACGACGGGCTTCTGGAAGTCGGCGTCATCGAAGCCCACCGCCCGGAGCATCGCTCGGCTGGGGGCGCGGTCCGGTCCGTCGACGACGATGGCGGAGTGTTGGCGGCAGTGGTGGGGCGTGGTCATGGGTTTGTGAAAAGTCTGCGGTTGTCAGTAGGTGCGTCCGCCTCATAAGAGAGGGCATGCGACGGCTATATGTGAACGTGTCCCTCGCTTCCTACAATCCGATTTAAGACTCCCTCTTCCCGTGGAATTCAACCTCAAGAAGATCATCAAGGCCCTGCTGTTCTCGACCTCCGAGCCTGTGTCCATCAAGGACATCCAGAAGGTCGTCCAGCGTTACCACGCCCAGGCGGCCGCCGCGCAGCAGCCGGACCTCCTCGAGGGGGCCGGCGAGCCCGCCGTCGTCCCGCCGCCCGTGCAGGAGGTGATCCGGGATATCATCGACCAGGTCCCGACCTTGCTGACGGCCACCCAGATCCGCGAAGCCGTCGACGCCCTCGAGGCCGAGATGCGCGAGGCCAACGACGCCTGCCGTATCCTGCAGGGGCCCGAAGGCTTCCGCCTCGTGATCTCCCCGGCTTACGCCGACTGGGTGCGTCTGCTCCGCGGCGAACCCCGTCCGCAGCGCCTCAGCCCCGCTTCGCTGGAGACGCTTTCCATCGTCGCCTACCGCCAGCCGGTCACCCGCTCCGAGATGGAAGCCATCCGCGGCGTCTCCGTCGACAGCGCGCTCACCCGCCTGCTCGAGCTCGAGCTCGTCGCCGTGACCGGCCGCGCCGACCTCCCGGGCCGCCCGTTGCAGTACGGCACCACCGACAAGTTCCTGGATTTCACCGGCCTCCGCTCGCTCGGCGAACTGCCCGCCTCCGACGTGCTCTCGCCTGCGCAGATTTCGGAATGGATCGCGCGCGCGACCACGCCGGTCGAGGTCGGCGACGCCGAGGTCGGCCTGCCGCTCGAAGACCAGTCCGCCGCCGCGGTCGCGACCGAGGAACCGCCCGCCGAGGAGAAACCCGCCGAATGAGCCTCGAAGACCATCGTCGCGAGGTCGACCGCATCGACCGGGAGATCCTCCGCCTGCTCGGCGACCGCCTCAAGGTCGCCCGGGCCATCGGCGAGGCCAAGCTGAAGTCAGGCGCGCCGGTCTACGCCCCGCAGCGCGAGGAGCAGCTCCTGCGCGCCATCACCTCGGCCGCCCCCGAAATCCCGGCCTCCGGCCTGCGCGCCGTGTACCGCGAGATCATCTCGCTTTCGATCGGCGCCCAGATGGCCAACCCGGTCGCCTACCTCGGGCCCGAGGGCTCCTTCACCCAGCAGGCTCAGATCCGCGCCTTCGGCACCAGCGTGCCGTCCCTGCCGCTGCGCTCCATCGCCGACATCTTCGCCGCCGTCGAATCCGGCGAGGCGTCCTACGGCGTCGTCCCGGTCGAGAATTCTTCCGAAGGCGTGGTCAGCCATTCGCTCGACCTGCTGGCGGAGTCCGAGCTGAAGGTCGTCGCGCAGGTGACCCTCTCGGTCGAGCAGTGCCTCGTCGGCCATGGCCCGCTCGACCAGGTCAGGCAGGTGCTTTCGAAGGACATCGCCCTTGCCCAGTGCCGCGGCTGGCTTTCCCGGCACCTGCCCGCGGCCGCGCTGGTGGAGACCGAGAGCACCGCGGCCGCGGTCGAACGCGTCGCCCGCGAGCCCCGGGGGCAGGCGGCCGTGGCTTCGGCCACCGCCGCCGAATCCCGTGGCGTCCCCGTCCTCGCCCGCGGCATCCAGGACCGCCGCGACAACGCCACGCGCTTCTTCGTCATCGCGAAGGCCGCCAACGCGGCCGGCACGGCCGACGAGGTCACGAGCGTCGTCCTCACCCTCAAGCACGAGCCCGGAGCCCTCCAAGGCGCGCTCGCCGCGTTCTCCGACCGCGGGATCAACCTGATCCGCATCGAATCCCGTCCGAGTCATCGCCGGGCCTGGGAGTACCTGTTCTTCATCGATTTCCCGGGGCACTGGGACACGGCGGCCGTGCAGGCCGCGATCAACGAATTGAAGGGTCGCTGCGAGGTGGTGAAGTGGCTGGGCAGCTACCCGCAGGCCGCGGGATGAGCCGGCGTGCGCTCGGCGCGGCGCTGATCGCCGTCCTCGGCGCGGTCGCGCTGTGGTCCGTGTTCGCCTGGTGGAGAGCCTGGTCGGCTCCGCTCGTGCGCCTCGTCTTCCGTCCGCCCTTTTCGGTCGAAGGCGTCGCGACCGGCACCCCGGTGCGCGTGCTGGGGGTGACGGTCGGGCAGGTGGCCTCGGTCGGGCTCGACCCCGACGCCGACGGCCGGCTGCGTCCGACCGTCCTGCTCAGCATCGACCCGTCGGCCCTTGCCGACCGCGGTTTCGCCGATCGTCTGCGCGGCGACCGCCTGCGCGCGGAAGTCGCGCGCGGGCTGCGTTGCCGGCTCATCGCCGTCAATCCCTCCTCGGGGCTCCTGCAGGCGGAGCTGATCTGGGATCCGCTCTCGCCGCCGCCGTCCGCCGGCCTGCGCGCGGACGAAGTCCCGCCGGCCGACGGCGCCGCGCGGCGCCGGCTCGAGGATTTCGTGCAGCAGGTCGAACGCCTTTCGCGGACCGACCTCGTCGGCCTCGCCGCCGACCTCGGGCGCGACCTCGACCGCTGGCTGCCCGCCGTCGACCCCGCCCGGGCGGAGCGATTCTCGGCGGAACTGGTCGCCCGCACCGAGGCCGTGAAAGCCGCGACCGGCGACGCCGCCCTCGC
>SYID01000156.1 GCA_005798925.1 Verrucomicrobiota bacterium | reverse complement strand
TCTGGCCGTCCGGCTCGGTGACGACGGCAAGCGTGGCATCGCCTACGACCTTGATCTGTGCCGTCCTATCGGGGCCTGGTGGGGCAAGTTCACGACCGAGATGAACCTGATGTCCCGAGGAGATTACCCGACGGCCATCGGTGAGACGATCTTCGTCACCGGTGACTTCGCCGGGTTCATGCCCGGGGCCGACGCCGTCGCGCTTTTACCGCGGAAGGGCTTCGGCCCGCTGCCGGCCGGTCAGTCGCGTTTCAAAGGATTCCATAACGCCGGTCGCTCCGTGGTCGTCCGCTGGGACGTCAGCGGCACGGCCGTGGACGAGACGGCCGAGGTCGTCTCCGCCAACGAAGTCCAGTTTGTCGTCCGCACGCTTGAGGTCGCTCCTTCGGTGAAGGGCGTCACGGTCATGCTCGGCAAGTCCGCCGACGCCGCCCGGATCGTCACGTTGGGCGCCGCCAAGGTCGAGACGGTCGACGGGCATGCCGTGGCCCGCGTCGCGCCCGCCGGCGAGATCACCGTCATCCGCGTCGCCTACCTCCCTTCGGGCGTGCCGCTGCCTCAGTCCTTCGACAGCGACCTGCCGTCGAAGCTGCTGAAGACCGCCCGGACCCTCTGGCCGGAGGTCGTCGAGACGACCGGCAAGCTCTCGGAGAAGTCCGGCGAGCCTTACGTCGTCGACGACGTCAGGCTGCCCGTGACCAATCCTTGGAAGGCGCCGATGTTCACCTCGGCCTTCGACTTCCTGCCGGATGGTCGCGCCGTCATCGCGACTTTCCACGGCGACGTCTTCATCGCCTCCGGCATCGACGATCAGCTCTCCAAGGTCACTTGGCGTCGTTTCGCCGCGGGCCTCTATCATCCGCTCGGGCTCAAGGTCGTGAACGGAGAGATCCTGGCAACCTGTCGCGACGGACTCTGGAAGCTGCGCGACACGGACGGCGACGGCGAAGCGGACCGCTACGACGTCTTCAACTTCGAGCTCCAGACCACGAAGAACTTCCATGAGTTCGTGTTCGACCTCCAGGCTGACGCCGCGGGCAACCTCTATTTCATCAAGGCAGGCCCCGTCCGCAAAGGCGGCCGCGGCTTCGACGAGATCTGCGACCACCACGGCTCGCTCTTCAAGGTCTCGCCTGACGGCAAGAAGTTCGAGGTGGTCGCGACCGGTTTCCGCGCGCCCAACGGCATCGGCCTGAGCCCGACCGGCCAGCTCACCACCGGCGACAACGAAGGCACCTGGACGCCCATGTGCCGCCTCAACTGGGTCAAGCAGGGCGGCTTCTACGGCGTGGTGGACCTCGCCCACCGCGCGACGCCCCCGACGGACTATGATCGCCCGCTCTGCTGGTTCCCCAAGGAAATCGACAACTCCAGCGGCGGCCAGGTGTGGGTGACCTCCGATAAGTTCGGCCCGTGGAAGGATCGCCTGTTGCACCTGAGCTACGGCACCTGCTCGCTTTACGGCGTTCTCCCGCAGGAAGTGACCTTCGACGGCAAGCCCCAGATGCAGGGCGGCGTGACCCGCTTCAACGTCGACTTCGGCAGCGGCGCCATGCGCGGGCGTTTCAATCCCAAGGACGGGCAGCTCTACGTGACCGGCCTCCGCGGCTGGCAGACCACCGCGACCCAGAACGGCTGCTTCCAGCGCGTCCGCTACACCGGCACCGCCGCGCGGATGCCGATCGGGCTAGCCGCCACCAAGCAAGGCCTCCGCGTCGACTTCACGTGCGAGCTCGACGCCCAGGCCGCGACGGACGCCGCCAGCTGGAACCTCGAGCTCTGGAACTACGTCTGGTCCTCGGCCTACGGCTCGCCGGAGATCTCCACGACCGAGACCAAGGTCGCCGCGACCGAGCTCGGCAACGACGGTCGCCTTCAGTTCAGCAAGGCGCAGATGGCCGAGCGCAAGCACGACGCCATGGTGGTCCGCAAGGCGACCCTCTCCGCCGACAAACGCACGGTCCTGCTCGAGGTCGCCGACCTCCGTCCCGCGATGCAGGCCCAGCTCAAATACGACGTGAAGTCCGCCGACGGCGCCGAGCTGCGCGGCCAGGTGACCGGCACGATCCACGCCTTGGCCGAGTGACCTTGGCTTAGCTGCGGAAGCGCATGATCCGGCGGTATTCCGCCGGAGTCATGTTCTCGGACCGCCGGAAGGCGGCGAAGAAGGAGTTCAGGTTGGGGTACCCGCAGCGATGCGCGATCGCCTCGATCTTCTCGGACGAACCGGCGAGCAGGCGCTTGGAAGAGTCGATGCGCACGGTGCGCAGGCGGTCGCCGGGCGTGCAGCCGACATGCTTGACGAAGGCCTGGCGGAGGCCGCGTTCCGACATGTGCGCGATGGCGGCCAGTTCCTTGACGCCGAGCGGGCCCGCGAAGTGGTCCGTGATGTGATGGAGCGCCCGGACGACGCCCTCATGGCCGGTGGCCAGGATGTCGCTGCTCATGCGCGTGATCACGCCGGCGGGTTGGATGCGGATCGGTTCGGGCGGCGGCGTCTCGCCGCGCATCAGCCGGTCGAGGAGTTCGGCGCCGCGGTAGCCTTGCTCTTCAAGGTTGGTGTCGACGCCTGAGACGTACTTCTTGATGGCTCCGACCGACAGCAGATAGTCGTCGATGCCGACGATGGCCACCTGCGTCGGCACGTGGAGTCCGGCCTCCTCGCAGAGCTCCCGGACCTCGACGGCGAGGGTGCCGTTCGCCGCGAAGACCGCGAGGGGCTTGGGCGCGGCCTTGAGGCGCGCGATCAGCCAGGCGCGACGGCGCTGCCATTCGTCGCGCGCGTCGGGCTTCTTCCCGGTCTGGGCCCAGCGCAGGTGCTCGCAGGGAAGTCCGCGGCGACGAAGTGAAGCCATGAAGGCCTGACCGCGCTCGACCTGCGACCAGTTCTCGGTGTCGCTGAAGAAGCAGAAGTGCCCCATGCCGCGTTCGATGAAATGTTCGGCGGCCAGTTCGCCGGTCTTCGCGTGGTCCTGCACCACGTGGGCGAAGGGAGTCCCGCGGCGGCGCAGGGAGAAGTCGACCGTGGGTTTGTCGGCCTTGAGGACGAAGTCGGCGAGGTCGTCGCCGGCGCCGAGCCAGGCGAGGATGCCGTCCCCGTCCCAGCCCCATGGGATCACCTTCTCGTGGATGATGCTGTGCGAGGCCAGATGCCAGCGGTGTTCGGAAGCGTAGGTGGCGATGCCTTGGAGCAGCCGGTGGTCATACCAGCCGAGGGCGAGCAGCACGTTCCGTGGGCGTTTCATGGCTGGGGGCGGCGCGTCAAAGCTGAGGGTTCATAAATCGGCACAAGCGGACTTCGGGTCGGTCGAGGTACGGTGGCGGGTCTTGGTGGCAGAATCCCCATTGTTTAATGGGCTATGACGCAATCCTGAGCCTCGGCCAGCCGCGTGCAACTGCCGATAACTGCAGGAAGTATCCGAATAACGGAATACTATCCGTTCGGTCGCTGGTCAGGCGTCCTTGCGGGCGTCGAGGTCCATCCAGCGGGCGAGCGCCTCGGCGTGCTCGGCTTCCGCGGCGTGGAGACGCTTCTGCAGCGCGGCCGCCTTGGCTCCGCCGTCCTTGTAGATCTCCGGATCGCCGAGCTGGACGGTGAGCTGGGCCTGTTCGGCTTCAAGCTGCTCGATCCGGCCGGGCAGGGCCTCTAGTTCCTTACGCTCCTTGTTGTTGAGCTTGGCGCCGGCTTGGACCGGTGCCGGAGATCTCGTGGCGGCCGCGGGCTTCGGGGCCGTGCCGATCGCCGCCGTGCGCTTGGCCACGGCGACACGGGCGAGTTCGTTGCGCCAATCGGTATAACCGCCGGCGTGTTCGGTCACGACGCCGTCGCCTTCGAAGACCAGCGTGCTGGTGACGACGTTGTCGAGGAAGGCGCGGTCGTGGGAGACCATGATGAGCGTCCCCGCGTAATC
>SYID01000155.1 GCA_005798925.1 Verrucomicrobiota bacterium | reverse complement strand
GTGCTCGTGCGCCTTGATGCCGCGGAAGAGGCAGACGCCCTGCGTGGCATGCACGAGGGCGTCGCCGTCGGCGAGTTCGCCGAAGTCGAGCGCTCGGCCGACGGCGGCGCGGATGGCGGTGCGCCGGCGCGGCAGGACGGCGAGCGGTCGTTTGCGGCGGCCGAAAAGCTCGCGTTCGGTCAGCAGGAGCAGGCCGTCCTTGAGCAGGCCGGGCAGCTTGCCCGGCGCGACGATGATGCCTCCGCCGAAGCGGCCCTGGATGACGCGCGGGGCGAAGCCGCGGATCTTCGCGCCGGCGACGTCGGCGCGGGGGCGGTCGACGGAGCCGTCGGTGTCGCCGGCGAGCAGGCAGGGTCGTCCGTCCTTGGCCAGCGACGCGGCGGCCCGGAGGAGGGCGGGGCGCGTCTCCGCTCCGTCGGTGGCGGAACCGATGAGCAGCGATTCGGCGGGCGTCGAATCAAGGGCGTGCGCCTCGTAGCCGGAGGGAGCCTCGTCGGTCTCCTCGAGCACGAGTTCGTCGACCTCGGCCGCGCGCAGCCCGGCGCAGAGGACGTCCTCGTGGCAGCGGTCCACCGAGATGATGAGCGCGTCGGCCGGCAGGTGCCGGAAGAACGGCGCCTCGGGGGCGGAGCCGGAATCGTCGCGCGGCGCGCAGACGACGAGGCCGTCGATTTCGCCTTCGCTGCGCTGGGTCGCGGGGTCGAACGGGCGGAGCGACTCGACGACGTCGCCGAAGAGGTCGATGCGCACGGGCATCTGCGCGTTCAGCGGATAGACGTCGAGGATGCCGCCGCGGAGCGCGTATTCGCCGGGCTGCTCGCAGAGGGCCTCGTGGGCGTAGCCGAAATCTTCGGCGAGACGCTTCGCGAAGTCGCGCAAGGCGAGCTTGTCGCCCTTGCGGACGACGATCTCGGCCTTGGCGGTGGCTTCGGGCGCGGGCGCGCGGCGGGTGAGCGACCCTGGCGTGCAGGCGATGAGCAGCGGACGCTTCGGGTCATGGCCGCCGTGGCGCAGGAGCGAGAGGACGCCGAGCAGATCGCAGTCGGCCTCGAAGGCGGGCACGGCCGCGTCGACTTCGGTCAGGGTGCGGGCGACCGGCTGCGCGCCGTTGAGCAGCGTCAGCAGCTGGGCGGTCTCTTCGGCGAAGGTCTCCGCGGCGCCGAGGTTCGAGGCCAGGAAGACGATCACGCTTCGCTCGGCGCCTTCCGAGCAGGCGCAGGCCGCCCAGGCGTGCGATGGCACGCCGGTCAAGGCACGGCGTGGCTGAGCGGACATGCGGCTATCGAGGCGGGAAGGCATGATGCGTCAAACCCAACCCCTTACTTAAGCACCACTCCCGCGATTTCGTCCCAGAGTTCGTCGGTCTGCGAGGGCTTCTTCACCGGCCGCCCCGCTTCGGCGAACCAATAGCGGGCGTTGCCGAGGTCGCCTTCGATCAGGTGTAGCAGGGCGTGGATCCAGGCCCCGGCGGGCGTCTCGATGTCCTGGGCGATGTCGTGGGCCGACTCCCAGTCGCCCTTCTTGATGAACCAGAGCGACTGCGCCTCGCGCGAGAGGCCGCGAGGCGGCTGCGCGTCGGTTGCCGCGGAGGACTTCAGCTGGGCCGGAGTCATGCGTCAGCGGGAGGTGTGCAGACGCGAAAGGGCGTCAGACGCCTCGGAGGGCAGTTCCTTGAGAATCTTGGCGGCGGCCTCCTGCCCGCTCTTGATCTCGGATAGGCGCATGTTCCGCTCCAGCTGGTCGAGCGCTTCCGCGTCTTCCGCCTTGCCGGTCAGCTGGGTCAGCACGAGGCGCCAGGCATAGGCCTGCGCCAGGTCGCGGGGCGCTTTGACGCCTTCTTCCATCCGCAGGGCCAAGCGGCTGATTGCGACGAGATCACGCCTCATCGCCGACCGCTTCAGTAATTCCGTGCCCAGTTCGTAGTTACGTGGCATGCCCGGCACGCCTTCGTCGTGCCCTTCGGCCAGAAGGCGCAGGGAGACCCGGTCGCCGGCGTCCGCGCCGCGCTGGTAGTAGGCGTAGGCATCTTTCATGCCCTTCTCGTAATCTGCCTTCTGCTTCTTGTCTTCAGGCGCACCGTTCTTGGGCTTCTTTGCGAGGGCTTGCTCCTTTGTGACGTCTCCCAGCACGCGGAACCCCATCGGCTGCCCTTTCTTGATGGCCTTGCTCGCCCACTCCTCCGCCTTCTTGAGGTCTCTCGCGACGCCGTTGCCGCGTGAGTAGTAGAAGCCGAGCACCGCCATGGCGCGCGAGTGACCCTTCTCGGCGGCCTTCTGGGTCCAGCGAAAAGCGACGTCCTTGTCTTCCTTCAGCTGCAGGTCGATCGGAGCGTAAGCGGTATGGCGCAGGGCGTAGACATACTGTGCCTGGATATTCCCGCCTTCAGCCAGCTTGAGGAGTTCCGCGGGTTCGGCGCGAGGGTCGACGGCATCGACGTAACGGTCATACATTTCACGAGGCAGGCCGACCACGGGCACCTCCCACTGATTGGACAGGTCGATCGTCAGGATGACGCAAAGGAGGCCGCTGAAGAGGCAGGGTTTCAGTTGAGCGAACTTACCACGCATGGTCACATCCAAGCCGTGGTCCGTCCTGAGGCAAGGGACTAAGAGCAAGCCATTAGACAAGGGGGCAGCTCGGGCTTGCCTGGGGAGGCGGTGGAAGTAACCTGCCTGAACTTCACATGCGCCTCTTCGCCCTGTTTCTCGTTTCTCCGCTCCTCGCTGCTGATTCCCCGGTCGTCCTCGGCCATGGTCCGGCCCGCTATTCTCTGGATCTTAAATGGGCCAAGGCCGATCCGGCCGTCGCCCCGATCGTCAACGCGCACGCCCTGGCCGAGGACAAGGCGGGCCGCCTCTACTTGGTGACGGATCATCCCAAGAACGACTTCATCGTCTTCGAGAAGGACGGCCGCTACGTCCGTTCGGTCAGCGCGGGCCTCGGCGGCGGCCACGGGCTGGAGATCTTCGAGAAAGACGGCGTGGAATATCTCGTGCACGTCGACTCCGGCTGGCACATGGCGGCCGAGGGCTGGAATCCCTCCGCGGTCGAAGGCCGCATCACGCTACTGACCACCGAAGGCCAGGTCGTGCGCAAGTTCCCCACGCCGAAGGAACTGGGGCTGAGCGACGGCAAGTTCATGCCGTGCGACGTCGCCTGGACCCCGGCGGGGACGCTGCTCGTCGCCGATGGCTACGGCTCGAACCTGATCTATGAGTTCTCGCTCGACGGTAAGCTGATCAAGAAGTGGGGCGGGCCGACGAAGGACGAGGCTAATCTCACCAACGCCCACGGCATCTCTATTGATGCCTCCGATCCGCGCGGCCCGCTCGTCTGGGTGCCGTCGCGCGCCCAAAACCAGATCAAGGCTTTCACCCTGGACGGCAAGCATGTCGACACCCTCGACCTCCCCGGGGCTTTCGCCGGCCAGCTCTTCTTCCGCGGCGAGAAGATCTACACGGCCGTCTGCTGGACCAAGGACGCCCAGGGCAAGCGCCTCCCGCAGTCGGGCTTCCTGCTCGTCCTGGACCGCGCCACCAAGAAGGTCCTCAGCGCCCCGGGCGGCAATGAGCCCAAGTATGTCGACGGCAAGCTCCAGCCGCTCAGCCAGGCCCAGCCGATCTTCAAGCACGGCCACGATCTCTTCGTCGATTCCGCCGGCGACATCTACCTCGGCGAATGGAACGCCGACCGTCGGTACCCGTCAAAGCTGACGCTGGTCAAGTAACTCAGCTGATCAGCAGCAGGCGCGGTGAGCCGGACTTCGACGCGTAGTGCGAGTCGCAGGTGTGTTCGTGCAGGAAGGCGGTGATGAACCCTGGGAAGAGTTCACGGCCGCAGTGCCGTGAGCGCGGTCATGGTTTGCTCAGCCACTCGAGATTGAACCGGGCCAGGGTCAGGCGTCCGCCCGTCATGGCAGCCAGACCAGTTGCCGCTCCTTGGCTATCGCCGCTACGGCCGTAGAAACAGAGTATCGTGCCGGCGTGGGTCACGGCTAGGTCGGAATACATGCCGGGCCCGGCCTCGATGATCTTGTTGGAAATCCAGGTCTGGCCTTCATCGCGGCTGATCTTGACGCTGATGTTCTTGCGGTCGCGATACTTGCCGGGCTCGGCCTTGCCCTTCGCTTTCTCGAGATTGTGCGGGTTGGAGAAGAGAAGCAGTTTCTGGCCGCCAAAGTCG
>SYID01000154.1 GCA_005798925.1 Verrucomicrobiota bacterium | reverse complement strand
GTCGGTGTCGATCATGCCGCCGTGCGGTCCCCAGTGGACGATGCCGCCTTCCGGACCCCCGAGGAGGCGCTTGAACGAGCCATCGGCAGCGTAGTGCAGGATGTAATCCTTGCCGTAGCCATCGAGGACGTAGAACTCGCCGTCGGCCCGGTGCAGGGTCCAAGAGGGGCGGTAATCGGACTCCTTGGCGTATTTGCCCGTATCCGCCGGTAGGCGCCATTCGCCGAGCTGTTGGCCGGAGAGGGCGAAGCGGGTCACCGTGTGCAGATTGAGGTCGGTGATGAAGAGCGACTCGGACTTCGGCGTGCGAACGAGCGAGAGACCGTGTGCGCCCGGGAACTTCGGTCCGGTCCACTTGTGCGCCAGCTTGCCGGCTTCGTCGTAGAAGATGACGTTATTGGCGAGGTGATTAGTCAGAAGGACGATGTGCCCGTCGGTCGTGCGGGCGAGGCCTTGGCAGTCATTGACGGGCGTCTTTTCGTCGAGCACGCCCCAGCCTGGGACGACGCGATACTTGAAGTCGCCTTGGCCGAGCACTTCGGGTGAGGAAGCCTGCGCGAAGGAGCGGCCGACCGCGCCATACCAGGCTCCGGCGAGGAGGGCGTGCTTGAGGAGCGAGCGACGGCTGAGGGTCACGGGCTTACTTCTTCAGGACGCGGACACGGTGGTTCTCGGAGTCGCCGACGAAGACGCTGCCGTCCTTGTCGACCCAGATGCCGTGCGGACGGGCAAGGCCGCACTTGAGGGGGTCGCCGTCGGGGCCGTCATGCTTGGCGCCGGTGCCGATCATGAGTTCGAGGTTGCCGGTCTTGGCGTCGACCATGCGGATCGAATGGGATTCGGTGTCGACCAACCAAGCGTTGCCCTGGGCGTCGACGGCGACGCCTTTCGGCCCGCTGAGGGTGGCGAGCTTGGCGGGCCCGCCGTTGCCGGTGAAGCCCTTCTTGCCCGTGCCCGCGATGTGCGTGATCTTGTCGTTCTTGAGGTCGAGCTTGAAGACCTGGTTGCCTTCGCGGGTGCAGACCCAGAGGTTGCCGGCGGCGTCGAAGTCGATCGAGCGCGGGCCCTTGAGCGGCGTGCCCTTGACCGGGGCGCCGTCGGGGGTGACGCCTGACTTGCCCGTGCCGGCGATGGTGCTGATGCGCTTGGTCTTCATGTCGACCTTGCGGATGACGTTATTGCCGATGTCGCAGATGAAGAGGTCGCCCTTGGCGTCGAACTGGATGCTGTGCGGCTGGCGCAGCTGGGCTTGGTCGGCGGGGCCGCCGTCGCCCGCGTAGCCGGGTTTGCCCGTCCCGACGACCGTCGTGATGATCCCGGTCTTCACGTCGATCTTGCGGACGGCGTGGTTCTGCATGTCGACGACGAAGAGGTTACCGCGCTTAGGCCCGAAGCGGAGTTCGTGCGGGAGGTTGAACGTGGCGGCCGTGGCGGGGCCGCCGTCGCCGGTGTAGCCGGCCTTGCCCGTGCCGGCGATCAGCGTGATCTTGCCGTCCTGACCGACGCGGCGGATGCGCTGGCCGGTGTATTCGCAATACCAGATGGCGCCGTCGGGGCCGCGGACCACGCCGAAGGGGTTGTCCATCGTCGCCGCCGTGGCGGGGCCGCCGTCGCCGGAGTAGCCTTTCTCACCGGTGCCGGCGAAGGTCGAGACGGACGCGGCGGAAAGAGAAGCCGCGGCCAAGAGAGGAAGGAGGCGGAGGAGGTTCATGGAGATGCTCGATGGAAGATGGATGATGAAGGATGGTGATGGAGGATCGAAGATGGAGGATGGGCGATGAGGAATGGGGAGATTGAGAGCAGATGTATTTGGTCAGGCTCTGTATTTAATCATCCATCATCCATCTCTCATCTTCCATCGCTTATCATACATTGCTTACTTCCCAAAACCTTCGCCAGGGGTCTTGGACTTGACCAAGTAGGCGCCGGTGCGGGCGGTGACGAAGAGGGTCGTGCCGTCGACGCCGCCGAACTTCATGTTGGACGGGCTTTCGGGGAACGGAATCAGGCCGATCTGGTTGGCGTCGGCGTCATGGATGGCGAGTCCTTCCTTGGCGGTGGTGTAGAGACGGCCGCGAGCGTCGACGGCGAGGCCGTCGCTGCCGACCTTGGCGGCGACCTTCGGGTCGGAGAGGGTGCCGTCCGCGTTGATCTTGGCGGTCTTGCAGACGGTGCCGTCGGTCCACCAGATCTGCTTGCCACCGGAGGTGCCGACGACGCCGTGGGGGGCTTCGACGCCGACAGCTTTGCCCACGTTGGTCACCGACTTGCCGTCGGCGGAGATGCGGCAGAGCGTGCCGTTGAGGACGTTCTCCGGGATAGCATCCTTCTTGGCCTTGGAGGGACGGAGTTTCGGGAGGGTGAAATAGAGGTCACCGTTCGGGGCGAGCCAGAGGTCGTTCGGCGCGGTGAGCTTCTGGCCGTCGCAAGTGTCGGCCAGGATCGTCTCGGTGCCGTCCTTGTCGCGACGCACGATGGCGCGCTTGTCGATCTCGCAGAAGATCAGGCGGCCCTGCGGGTCGACGACGATGCCGTTGGAGCGGGACTTGCGGTCGACGAAGAGCTTGCTGCCGCCCTCGGCCGTCCAGCGGTGCATGTTGTTGCTCGGGATGTCCGAGAAGTAGAACGCCTTCTCCTGGGGGTGCCAGGCTGGGCCTTCGGTGAACTTGTAACCCTCGCCGACTTTCTGGGCGGGGCCTTCGGTGAAGACCTCGGCGGCGGTGGCTAACGAGGCGGAGAACAGGGCGGCGGTCAGGAGGAGGGAGCGCATGGTGGTGGGGGTAAAGAAAGATGGAAGATGAAGGATGGGGGATAAAGGATGAAACACGTCGAGGATACGATGACTCGAGGGCAGGAGGGCTGGGTAAGGGGGTAGGGTCGGGACCGCGTCACGACATAACTGAATCGTCATGTTTCGGGTGGCGGTAGGGGTAGGGGTAGGGGTAGGGGCGCGACGGTGTCGCGACCAAGGGGAAAGTCCGGACGCGTCGCCGACGCGTCCCTACCCAACGCGCCGCATTCACTCGGATGTGGTGGGAGAGGGAATGTCGCTCAAAGGGAGTCGGAGGCCGGATGATCAACGGGGTTTCTTCGGCCCGCAGCCAACAGGCCGGTTGACGTTCTGCCCGATTGAGGGTTTCTGCCTACCTCCTTGTCTTGCCCGGCGGATTGACCAGTCGTGTCGTCTGGGCAGGCTTAACGCATGTCACCTCACACCCCTAGGTTTCGTAACACCTCCTTTTTCTTGGTCGCCTTGCTGATCAGCTTATCTCCGCTGATGGCCGGGATGTCTCCCGCCGAGGTCAGGAACTTTGAGGAATGCATGGTCAAGGCCGCAAAAGGGGACCGGTTTTCCCAGCGTCAACTGGGCGACTTTTACTCAGCGGGTCAAGGGGTGGCGGCGGATCAGGAAGCCGCGACCAAATGGTACCGTCAGGCCGCCGAGCAGGGGTTGCCGATGGCTCAGCATCAATTAGGTAACCGTTACGCTTTTGGTCATGGTGCTCCGAAGGACCTCGTCGAATCGGCGACGTGGCATCGGATGGCCGCTGAACAAGGCTTAGATTGGTCCCAGTATCATCTTGCTCACTGTTACTTGCGAGGCGAAGGCGTGAAGAAGGACGTCGACGAAGCCTTGAAATGGTTCCGCGCCGCCGCCGAGCAGGGCGAATCGGTTTACCAATCTCAGCTCGCGTCGAGCCTCCATCATGGCCGGCTGGCCTTCCGGGATGGCAAGCAGGACATGCCCGAGGTCTTGAAGTGGTATCGCGCGTCCGCCATACAGGGCGACATCGATGCGTTGCGTGCGCTGAGTCATCTGTACGGACAAGGTGAGGATGTGGAAAAGGATGACGCCGAGGTCCTGAAGTGGCTGCGCATGGCGGCTGGATGGGGCGACGAGTCATCCCAAGGGCTCCTCGGTGACCGCTATGCCAGCGGCACGGGGGTGGCCAAGGATGAGGTTGAGGCACTCGCCTATTATCGTCTCGCCAGCGTATATCACAGCGATCCTGTCCTGAAAAATCTTTCCGCAGGAAAGAAACTGGCCGCAATGGAGTCGACCATGTCACCCGATGCCAGGGAGCGGGGTATGCGTCGAGCGGACGTCCTGAGGTCGGAGATAGCGGCGAGGGTCAAAACGAGGGATACTGAGCGCGACGCCAGAAATGCGTCTAAGTTGAGCGGTAGGTGAGAGGTGAGGTTAGGAATGACAGATGACGGAGAAATGAGTGCAAAGGTGCAGAAGTAGCGTTAGGGTGAGATGCCCATTCTCAGGTGGCAGGTGGCGGCGCCGGGGTGGCGGGTGACGGAAGGGGTAGGGGCGCGACGGTGTCGCGACCGGGAGTTGAGAGCGGACGCGTCGCCGACGCGTCCCTACCCGATGCATCTAGCCCTAACTTACGATCTCCTTCACCACGCTGCCATGCACATCCGTCAGCCGGAAATCACGGCCGCCGAAGCGATAGGTGAGCTTCTCGTGGTCGATGCCGAGCTGGTGGAGGATGGTGGCCCAGAAATCGTAGACGGTGAGCGGCTTATCGACGGCGTAGTAGCCGAGCTCATCGGTGGCGCCGAAGACGGTGCCGGGCTTGAAGCCGCCGCCGGCCACCCAAAGGCTGAAGCCGTAGGGGTTATGGTCGCGTCCGTCGCTGCCCTGCGAGAACGGCGTGCGGCCGAACTCGCCGGAGAAGATGACGATGGTGCTGTCGAGGAGGCCGCGTTGCTTGAGGTCCTTGAGGAGCGCGGCGATGGGCTGGTCGACCTGGTGGGCCATCATGCCGTGGCCCTTGACGATCGCGCCGTGGTGATCCCAGGGGTTGGCCGCGTTGCCGCCGCCGAGATTGCCGGACAGGCAGCTGAGTTCGACGAACCGGACGCCTTTCTCGACGAGCCGGCGTGCGAGCAGCGCTTGTCGCGCGTAGCCGGCGGTGAGCGGGTCGGGGGAATCCACGCCATACATGGCCTTGATCGCGGCGGACTCGCCGCTGAGGTCGCAGATCTCGGGCACCGCGGCCTGCATGCGGTAGGCGGTCTCGTAATTACGGATGGCCGCTTCGACCTGCGGTTCACGGGTGGCCTCGTCGAAGGCCCGGTCGACCTCGTTGATGAAGTCGAGGCGTCGGCGCTGGATGGCGTCGGTTTCGCCGGGCTTGATGTTCGCCAAGGGCAGGGCGCCGTCGGCCTTGATGACCGAGGCTTGATGCTGGCCGGGGAGGTAGCCGTTGTTGAAGAGGCCTACGCCGCCGTGCGGGATGCCGGCGTTGCCGCTCTGCAGGACCACGAAGCCCGGGAGGTTCTGGTTCTCGCTGCCGAGGCCGTAGTTGAGCCAGGCGCCCGCGCTGGGGTGTCCCATGATCGGGAAGCCCGTATGGAAGAAATAGTTCCCTTGCGCGTGTTCGCTGACCTTGCTCGTCATCGAGCGCACGACCGTGAGGTCGTCGGCACAGTCTGCGATCTTGGGGAAGAGATTCGTCATCTCGATGCCCGACCGGCCGTAGCGCTTGGCCTCCCACGGGCTGCCCATGATGTTGCCGTTGTTGTTGAAGACCGTGCGCTGGACGGGCACGGGCATGGGCTTGCCGTTCAGCTTGGCGAGGGCGGCCTTGGGGTCGAAGGAGTCGACGTGTGAGACGCCGCCCGACATGTAACAGAAGATGACGTTCTTGGCCTTGGCCTTGAGCGGGCGCTTGCCGGCGGATTCGGCGCCGAAGGCGGGCGAGGAGAGCAGGCCGGACAGGGCGATGCCACCGAAGCCAAGGGAGCAGCGGCGGAGCAGTTCGCGGCGGGTGAGCGGGTGCATGTTATCTGAGATAAAGGAACTCCTTGAGGTTGAGGACCGACTGGGCGAAGTCCGGCCAGACCATTGCCGGCCGGCCGGCATGCGTGACCTTGAGGTCGGCGAGATAACGGGCTGCGGCCGCCTGTTCGCCGGGAGTAGACTTACGGGCAAGCCCCTGGACGAAGAGGGTGTCGACCTTGTCGGCATCGGACTGCTTCGGGTCGAGGGTCATGGCCCACTGCTTCGCGGTATCGGTGACGAAGGCGCTGTTCAGGAGCGTCAGCGACTGCGCCGGCACGTTCGTGGCGTCGCGGCGTCCGACGGTCGTGAACGGCTTGGGCCCGTCGAACGTGGTGATGAGCGGGTTGAGCGCGTTGCGGCGGATGGTGAGATAGACGCTGCGGCGGACCTGGTCCTTGGCCGTGGCGAGGGCGTTGTCGCCCGGACCATACATCCGGTGCTCCATCCGTCCGGCCAAGGTGATGAGCGAATCGCGGAGGGCTTCGCCCGTGAGCCGACGGATCCGGACGTGCGAAAGCAGGGCGTTGTCGGCGTCCTTGGCCAAGGCCGAGGCCGTGGGCAGGCTGGAACGCCGGAAGGCGTCCGTCAGCAGGAGTTCCCGCAGCTGGGCCTTCACGGACCATTGCTGGCTGATCAGGCGCTTCGCCAGGTAGTCGAGCAGTTCCGGATGGGTGGGCTGGTCGCCGAGGCGGCCGAAGTTGTCGACCGTGCCGACCAGGCCGCGTCCGAAGAAGTGGTGCCAGAGCCGGTTCGCCATCACGCGCGACGTCAGCGGATTATCAGCGGAAGCGATCTTGTCGGCTAGCTCCAGCCGTCCGCTGCCATCGGTCACGAAGGCCTTGGTATCGAAGACCTCGAGATAACGACGCGGGACGATGGCGGCCGGCTGCTTGTATTCGCCGCGCACGAAGAGAGGCATGTCGAAGCCGGCGGCCTCGAGGAAACCGGGGGCGCGGCGCGGTGCGGAAAGTTCGGCTTCCAGTCGGCGGTATTCGGCGGCGAGGGCGGCGAGCTGGGTCGACGCAGCCGCGGAGGCGTCGAGCATCCCGTGGCGGACACCCGCGTCGAGCAGCGCGGCTTGGGCCTCGGTGGCTTCATCACGTCCCCAAGCGACGGCGGCTTCGGCGAGGGCGCCGGCGACAGCTTCCACGGTGGGGAGCGTCGGCGCCTGCGCGACCACGGCTTCGCCGGACGGACCGGCCTCGCGCGTGGCGTGGAAGACGACCTGGCGGACGCCATAGAAGCCCGCCCGGCCGTCGGCCTGCTTGTCGGGATTGGTCGAGTCTTCCGGCAGGGTCAGTTCGAGGTATGCGTAGGAGCCCTTACGGTAAGCAGTATCGAGGGTGATCCAGGTCGGCTTGTCCGAATCGATGGCCGCCTTGGGGAAGCGGGAGCCGCCGGGGGAAAGCGGGTAATTGTCGGGGATGAGTCGCAACGTCGCGCCCTTGCCCATGGCTTGGACGCTCACGAAGTCGGTCGTGACCTTGAAGCGGGGCGAGGTCAGGACGGCGCTATGCTTGGTCGAGAGCGTGTGGGAGTGCAGGCCGGACGGGAGCACCTGCCTGAGCACGTCCGCGCCCATGGGCTCGACGCGGAAATCTCCCGGGGCGTAGCGCCCATCGAGGCCGTTGCCGTGGCGATGCCACTGGGCGCTGCTCTGGTCGCTCAGGGTCCAGTCGGGCTTTTCGCTCCGGGGGGCTTTGGCTGGCTTGGGTTTCAGGCCGACCCTCAGAAACGTGGCCGCATGGAGAGGGTAGGTCGGATCCGCCTCATGCTTGAAGCTTTCGGCGAGCCTGCCGTTGGACCGCTTGATCTCATCCAGCTTGGCGCGCAGCCGGGTGGCTTGGGCGCGGAGGGCGTCGAGTTTCTCGTCCTTCGCCGCGACCGGCGCGAGTTCGCCGCGGAGCGTGCCCGCCTTGAAGGAGTCGGCGATCTGCGCGGCGGTGAGGGCGAAGCCGTAGAGGCGGGCCTCTTCGAGCTCACCTCGCAGGAAGGCGTTACCGCCGCCGGTGTGGCGACGTCCGAAGAGCAGGCGTGTCTTGCCGGCCGTGAAGGCCTGCAGGACGGCCTTGTCGTTGGCGGGAGCGTAGCCGGCGCCGTAGGGCTGGCCGTTGCGGTAGAGTTCGATGCGACCGTCGGGTTGATACACGATCGCGAGGTGGATGAGTTCGCCCGGTTTGGCCGTCTCGGCCGGACCGTTCGCGTTCTGGGTGCGGACGCCGTTGTTGCTGCCGGCCATCCAGCGGGCCTTCTGTCTTTCGCCGAAGACGATCGCGTCGAAGACACGACCGCCGATCGATTCCGTCGTGATGATGCCGCCGCCGCGTTGGTCGAGGGTGGATAGGGCGACCCAGGCTTCGAGGGTCTTGGCCGTCAGGGTCTCGGCGGTCGGGCCCGTCTCGGCGAAGGAACCCTCGCCATCGAGCAGCAGCCGCCCGTTCTTGATGACGGCTCCGCCGTCGAGCTTGGCGTCGAGCTTGCCGACGAGGTCGCGTCCGTCCTGCTCGAAGGTCCACCAGTGGCTGGGCGCCGGACCGGCGTGCTTGTCGGCCTTGAGTCGTCGGCGGAAATCATCGGCGGCGAGTTCGCTTTCGATCTTCGTCAATTCGTCCTGCAAGCGGACGCGTTCCTGGGAGGTGGCACGGATCCGTCCGAGGGCCGCAGGGAGATCCTTGGCCTGCTGCGCCCACTGAGCGGCGAGTTCCGAGCGGATGGCCTGCTTGAGTTCGGTCAGGCGGTCGCGGTGCTGGTCGAGCAGGGCGGGGGAGTCTACGGTCACCTGTCCTGGACGGGCCGAAGCGAAGATACCGTAGAAGGCGGTGAAGTCGGCCTGGCTGATGGCATCGAACTTGTGGTCGTGGCAACGGGCGCAGGAGACCGTGAGGCCGAGGAAGGTCTTGCTGACGACGTCGATCTGGTTGTCGACGTTACGGACCTGTTCATCCACGGTATCTACCGGCTGGTAGCCGTGTTCGATCATGCGGAAGTGGCCGGTGCCGAGGGCGGACTCGTTGAGCTTGTCCGCTTCGTTGATCCGGGGTGACTTCAGCAGGTCGCCGGCGAGCTGCTCGCGGACGAACTGGTCATACGGCACGTCGGCATTGAACGCGCGGATGAGGTAATCGCGATAGCGCCACGTCTGCGGGATGGCCGGGTCGCCTTCGCTGCCGTGGGTGTCGGCGTAGCGGACGAGGTCCATCCAGTGTCGGGCGAAGTGTTCGCCGTAGCGCGGCGAAGCCAGCAGGCGGTCGACGACCTTGGCGAAAGCCTGCGGCGAGCCGTCGGCCTCGAAGGCGGCGATCTCCGCGGGGGAGGGCGGCAGTCCCGTCAGCACATAGGTCGCTCGACGGATGAGCGTGGCCTTGTCGGCCGGAGCGGAGGGTGTGATGCCGGCGGCGGCGATTTTCGCGTCGAGGAAACGGTCGATCGGGCTGGCGGCCTGGCCGGCCGGCACGGGGGGAGAGGCGATCGGCTGGAAGCTCCACCAGTTCCTGCGGACCTGCAGGAGGTCGGACCACGCCGGCGTGATCGAGTCCTCGGGCGCCTGCACGCGAGGGTCGGGGGCGCCGCGGTTCACCCACTCCACGAAGTCGGCGATGATCTGCGCGTCCAGTTTAGGCCGCTTCTTCGGCATCACCAGCGTCTCATGGCTGTGATCCATGGACTGGATCAGGATGCTCTTCTTTGCGTCGCCAGGGACGATGGCGGGACCTTCTTCGCCGCCCTTGAGCAGGCCGTCGCGATGATCCAGACGCAGGTCGCCTTTCTGCTTCTTCGCGTCGTGGCATTCATAGCACTCCGCGACCAGCACCGGGCGGATCTTTGCTTCGAAGAACTCCACGTCCGCCGGCTTGAGGTCGGCGGCCAGGGCGGTGGTCAGGGCAAGACCAAGCCAGGTCAGGATACGGAGGGGCGAGGCCAAAGGGGCGGGGTGCCTTGGTTATCGCCTCCGAAGGAAGGCATGCAAAGGCCTAAATAGGACAGCGTCACGGTCCTGAGGTTGCGGGGTCATTTTTGGGTGGAGTATGAATCATTCTCAGGTCTCAGGTCTCGGCCGTCAGGTTCCAGGTTCAGGTGTTCAGCACCAGGTACAGGTTCGGGGCCTGTACCCGTACCCGAACCTGTGTACCCGTACCTGATACCCGGCTGCCGAGACCTGGGACCCGGAATATTTGTCGGTCATTGGGTAGGGCTGACCGGCCCGGTCAGTCGTGGGCGCGCGGGCCGCACGCCCCTACCTCATCACTCCAACACCTGAATATGATTGATGCTGGTGAACTGGCGGTGGTCGGTGAACTGGCGTACGAGCTTCTTCTGGGCGTCGACCTCGAAGATCTGGGCGGTGGCGCCGAGGTGGCCGTGGCCGAGCCAGTTCATGACGAGGGTGTTGCCGTTGGCGAGTCGTTCGACCGAGCTGGCGAGGTAGAGGTGGTTGTCGGTGACTTCGTCGCGGCCGATTTTCCAGACGGTCTGGCCGGACTTGTCGTATTCCACGACGCCGTCGCCTTCGCCGAGGGCGACGAGCCAGTTGCCATCGGCGAGTTCGCGGACGTCATGGACGTCGCCGTTGACCGGCTGCTTGCGCAGCAGCTTACCGTCGCCGGAGAGTTCGAGGACCGCGCGGTCGCCCTTGGCGCTGACGAGGTAGCGCCCGTCGGCCGTTTTGCGGCAGCCGCGCATCTGTTCGTGGGTCCTGATGGTCGGCGTCAGCGGCACCTTGATTTCCTTGGCGATCTTGCCATCGCGGCCGATCTCGAGAAGGCGCCCCGGGCCGCACTCGACCACGAGCACGCGTCCGTCGGCCAGCGGCTGGCAGCCTTGGATCTCGGTCTTGGCGTCGGCGACGTATTCCCACGCCACGGACTGGTCGGGCTTCACTTCCTTGGCGCCTTTGACGTGGCTGAAGAGCACGTTGCCGTTGGGCAGCAGCCAGGAGTCCTGCGGACGTTCGGCCGGGGTGGACCACTCGACGCGCCCATCGGCGGCGACGATGGCGACCTTGTTGCCGACGTAATCGCTGACGAGCAGACGGCGGCCGAAGGGCTTGGGCTCGAGGCTCGTCTGCGGACCTGAGGTGCGGCTGCCCATCGCATTGAGGTTATTCTTGGCGATCGGCGGCATCGGCGGCTCCCAGCCTCTCGGGGCGCCGGTATTGATCACCCGCATGAAAGTGTTGTCGCCAACCCGGAGGTTGTCCGCGATGACGCCGTTCTTCGAGTGACGCCAGCAGTGGATGGCCTCGCCCCCGCTCTTGATGACGTTACCGATGACTTCGTAGCCATCGAGGTTGAAGTTGGGCTCGATCGAGGTCGTCTTGGTGTCCATGTAATTGAAGTTACAACGGAAGTTGCGGAGTTGCCCGCGGAAGGAGGGGTGTCCGAGGAGATAGCCGCTGCCGTTCGGATTGAGCGTGCGCGTGAACTGCACCGTGATGTTCTCCGCATCGAACGATTCACCGGGTCCGACCTTGCCGCCGGGCAGGAACTTGCCGGTGTGTTCGCCGTAGGCCATCACCGAGCGGTTGGTGTCAGTCATCGTGATGCCTTCGACGAGCACGTTGCGGACGCGGCCATGGGCGAGCACGCAGGCGTTGATGTTCTTCACCAGGAAGCCCGGCTGGACGTTGTGGGAGGCGTTCATGTCGATCGTGCCCTTGCCCGTGATGCGGACGCCGGAGATGACCTCGGGCTGGCGTCCGTGGCCGATGCGGATGCCGTAGGCTTCGGGGCCGTCGTAGCTGACATACCAGACGCTGCGGACGTTGTGGCCGGTCCTGCTGCCGAACCTCACCTTCACGCCGCGGCTCAGCTCCTGCCAGTCGCCCGTGATGGGGACGCGCTTGTGAGAGGTGTCATTGAACTTGTCGCCCCAGGAGAAGGTGTCGGGTTTGCCGTCCTTGCCTTCGCTGTCGGTGACGATCGTAAACTCCCGGGCGCCGCTCAGGTCGTAATCGCCGCCGATCTCGAGGTCGTCGAGCTTCTTGCCAGCGTCCTGGTCTGTCGTGATCTCGCCGACCTTCTCCAGCTTGCAGGCGTCATCGGCCAGCTTGAGCGTGGCGCCGGCCATGAGCTCGATCTCGACGGACTTGTCGACGTACAGGATCGAGCGGTGCTTCTTCAGGCCGTGCTGATGCAAGCCGGGCAGGAAGGTCAGCTTGTCGCCCGGCGCGGCCGCATCCATGACGGCCTGAGGGTCGTCGCCTGGCTTGATCTTATGTTCGGCCGCGAAGAGGGAGGTCGCGAGGAGGAGTATGAGGAGGCGCATGGGGTTACTTGGATGAAGAATGCTTATTGAGGGTGAGCGTGATCAATTGGGCGGCCTTCACGACCTTCGGGGCTAGCTTGCCGATGCGGTCAGATGACAGGCGAAGGCTGGTTCCGGTCAGCCATATGCTGGCGATGGCCTGACCATGAGCGTCCAGAACAGGGGCGGCGACGCAGTTGTGTCCGGCGAGGTTTTCGCCTAAATCCGTGGTCCACCCTCGCTGCCGCGCTTCATTCAGGCACCTGAGCAACTCGGCTTTGTCGGAGATCGTGCCGGGTTGGAGTTTGGTCAGCTTGATCCGGCTGAGGATGGCCTCGCACGCGGTTTTCGGCGCGTAGGCCAGCAAGGCTTTGCCTGGCGCGCTACAGTAAAGGGGGAAGCGGGTACCGCGTTCGACGTAGAACTTGACCGGCGCGGTACCGATGACGCGCTCCAGCACGACGCCTTCGTCGCCGGAGATCATGCCCAGATGGGCGGCTTCGCCGGTCTGCTCGCTGAGCCAGCGCATGGCCGGCAGCGCGGCTTCGGCCAGCGGGACGTCGTCCACGAAGGGTTGGCTGAGCCGCAGGAGGCCGGGGCCTATCGAGTAACGCTTTTCGGCGTCACGGAGCAGATAGCCGTGCGCCACGAGGGACTGCGTGGTGCGGTAGACGAAGTTGGTGGACAGCCCCAGTTCGGCGGCGATCTCCGAGAGGCTCAGGCCGGCCGGATGGGCGCCTAGGCAGCTCAGGATCGCCAAAGCGCGGTCGAGTCCGGGCGTGCTGAAGCCGGAGTCGGCCACGGCTTTGCGGGCGGAGCGGGAGGGGCGGGGCGAAGCCATATGCTACTTATGAAAGTAGTTTCATTAGTAGCAAATAGTTTTATCTCAGACAGGGGTAAGTCCCCGGGCGGCCTTCAGGCTTTTTGGTACGGCCGTTTTCTACCCCAACCCCTACCCCAACCCCTACCCCTACCCCTTAGATTACTTCCCCACCACCCAGATATTGCGATAGACGACGGGGTTGCCGTGGCCCTGCAGGTAGAAGGAGCCGGGGGCGGGGACTTCGGTCTTGAAGCCGCCGCCGGGGGTCGCGCCCTTGAGCTCGAGGTTGTCGTGCACGGTCACGCCGTTGTGGACGACCGTGACGACCGCGTTGGCGGTCTTCTTGCCGTCCTTATCGAACTTCGCGGCGATGAACTCGACGTCGTAGGTCTGCCACTGGAGGGGCGGGAAGCACATGTTCACCTTGGGAGCGGCGTTCTTGTAGATGCCGCCGCACTCGTTATCGAGGCCCTTGAGGCCGAAGCTGTCGAGGACCTGGACTTCGTAGCGGTGCTGCAGGTAGAGGCCGCTGTTGGCGCGACCCTGGCCGCGGCCGAGGGGCTTGAACGGCAGGAAGAATTCGAGGTGCAGCTTGAAGTCGGTGAAAGCCTGCTTGGTCTTCGTGTTGGCTTCGAGGAAGCCGCGCGGGTCGAGCTTGCCGTCGACGAAGGCGTCGGCGTTCTTGCCGTCGAAGAGGATGGTCGCGTCCTTGGGGGCGGCGAGGCCTTCGGTCGGGCTATGGCGGATGATGCGCTTGAGGGCCACCGGCATGCTTCTGATCTTCAGGACACCGTCGGCGAGCTCGGCGGAATCGATGCTGTCCTTGAAGAGGACGCCTTCGCCGTCGCGCTTGCCTTCGACTTCGATCTTCGGGGTGCCGTCCCAGCCGGCGCCGGGCAGGCCGCCCTTGAAGAGCACGAGGCGATACTCGCCCTTGCCGAGCGCGATGACGTTGGCGCCCATCTTGGCGTTGGCGAACTCACCCTGCAGGCGAGGGTCTTCGCCGGCCTCGGCGGCTTCTTTTTCGGTCAGATAGACCGGCGGCTCCGGCAGC
>SYID01000153.1 GCA_005798925.1 Verrucomicrobiota bacterium | reverse complement strand
GATGACGAGGCGGAGGTTCTGCTCGACCATCTCGGTCTTGGCGCGCTGCGCCTCGTCGAGGTGTTTGCGGACGTTGCGGGAGAGGTGCAGGAGCTCGGTCGGCGTGAGGCGCCAGCGGAGCTCGATCTCGCGGGTGCGGGAGGCGGAGATCTCCTGCTTGACGGCCTTCTTCGCGCGGACCGGGCCGCGGACGACGATGGTCGGTTCGACGAGGTTGCGGGAGTCCTCGATGTCGCCCTTGATGTCGGGCAGTTCGAGCCACTCCTCGAAGAGCTTCATCTTGAAGCAGAATTTCCGGAGGATGTCCTTGCAGCCTTCCTTGGCGGTCACCTCGATCTTGCGGTAGGCTTCGCGGGCCTTCGCCTTTTTCGGGGCGTCGGACTCGTCGAGGTATTTCTGCCAGCCCTTGTCGAGCCTCGCCTTGAGCTTGGCGCACTCGTCGGTGGCCTTCGGCAGCATCTTGTAGTAGGCGTCGCGGGATTCGACCTTCTTGTCGATGACGACCTTGTCGAAGCGCTCTTCCTTGCGGAGCACCTTCAGCGCGAGGTCGAGCTGGTAGGGCAGGGTGAGCCAGCAGGAGAAGAGGAATTCCTGGGCGCGCAGCTCGGCGTCCTCGATGCGCTTGGAGATCTCGACCTCCTGTTCGCGGGTGAGCAGCGGCTTGTGCCCCATCTGTTTCAGGTAGACGTTGAAGGGGTCGTAAGGAGCGTCGGCCGGGACCGTGCGGGCGGCTTCCTCCTCGGAGTCTTCCACCTTCTTCCGGTACGTCTCGACCTCGTCCTCGTCGAGGAGCTTGATGTCGAGGTTGTCCAGGATGTTCATGATGTTCTCGATCAGCTCCGGGTCGGTGGCGCTGTCGGGAATGATCTCGTTGATGTTCTGGACGGTCACGTAGCCGTTCTTCTTGGAAAGGCTGACGAGCTGCTGCACCTTCTCGTTGATGTCGCGGCTGACGACCGGCGTGGCGATGGGCTTGGCCGGGATCTTGGCCGCGGGGGCGGGCATGGCCTTCGCGACCGGCTTGACGGGCGGCGGATTCTTGGCCGCCGGCTTGCCCTGCGCGGCGATCTTGCCCGCGGGCTTGGCGGGCGCGGCTTTCACCGGGTTCTTCGGCGCCGGCCTGGCCGGGATCTTCGCGGCTTTGACGGGCGGCTTGGCCTGTCTCGAGGCTTTGGCCGGCTTGTCGGTGGTCTTCTTGTTCTTCTTGTCGGGCATCGGTGGGAAATCAGGCGGTGAGGGCGGGCGGCGTGGCGTGGGTGCGGCGCAGGGCGATCTTCTCGGCCTGGAGCGCGTTGAGCGTGGCGACGTCGTCGCGAGGCGTGGCGGCGATCCGGCCGTCGAGGCGGCGGACGAGGGCCTGCACGTGGCGGGCGTGGAAAGACTTCAGGATGGTGTTGGCGCGCGGCAGGATGTCCTTCTCGTCGTCGCGCCCGGCGTAGCTTTCGGCGGAAAGGCGGGCGGCCTCGGTGCGCAGTTCGTCGTCCAAGGCGCTCACGGCGTCGCGGAGTCCGTTGAAATGGCCCTGCGCGGCTTCGTTGAGCAGGGCCAGCAGGAGCAGACCGCCCCGTCCGGACGCGTCGATCCATTCGAGCGGCAGGCACTGGGCGATAGGGACGAAATAGGCTTCATGCCGCAGGAGAAAGAGTATCAAATCCTCCTCCGGCGTTGTCAAGCCCCCCCCCTTGACAACCGGGGCGGGGCTAGGGTCAGGGGCGCCGCCGAGCTGGGCGGCGGGACGCTGGGACTGGGATTGGGCCCGATGCCGCTCGTAGGCCATGTGCATCTCGCGGATGCCGATGCCGGCGTGACGGGCGGCCTCGTTGAGGGCCTCGCGGACGATCTCCTCGGCGCCGGCCTGCTCGACGATGGGGAAGAGCGTCTCCAGGAGGCTCAGTCGGCTGGTCAACGGCAGGTTGACCGAGCCCTCGGGGATGAGGGACTGCACGCAGAACTGCATGGCGCTGCGGGCGCCCGCGACGAGGGCCGTCCAGGAAGACCCGTCGTGCGTCGAGAAATATTCGTCCGGGTCCTTGCCGCCGGGCAGCGACAGGAAGCGGATGTCGAGGCCTTCGCGCAGGCCGATGGGCAGCAGGCGCAGCGCGGCCTTCTGGCCGGCGGCGTCGGAATCGAGGAAGACGACGAGGCGTTGGGTGAAGCGCCGGAGCTGCTGGAGGTGTTCCTCGGTCACGGCCGTGCCTTGGGCGGCGATGGCGCCGGGGATGCCGGCGGAGTGGCAGCGGATGGCGTCAAGCTGGCCTTCGACGAGCACGAAGGGGTCGGCGTCCTTGCGCGTCATGCGGGCCCGGTCGAGGTTGAACACGGTGCGGGATTTCTTGAACAGCTCGGTCTCGGGTGAGTTGACGTATTTCGCCTCGCGCGAAGGGTCGTCCTGCGGGGTGATGTCGAGCTGTCGGGCGGTGAAGGCGATCACGCGGCCTTGGATGTCGCGGATCGGGATGACGAGGCGGCCGCGGAAGCGGCAGCGCCAGCGCAGCGGGTCGGGCACGCGGTCCACACCGAAGAAGAGGCCGGTCTGCGCGAGGGCGTCTTTCGCGTAGCCCTTGGCGAGCAGGCCGGGGATGAGCTTGGAATCGTCGACGGGGGCGAAGCCGACGCCGAAGTCGTCGGCGACCTCGAGGCTGAACTTGCGCTGCCTGGTCCAGTAGTCGCGGATCCACGCGCCGTGGACCGGGTCTTCGAGGAAGCAACGCCGCCAGTAGTCGGTGACCAGCTCGTGGATCTCGAGGAGCTGGCCGCGGAAGGATTTCTCGTTCCGGCCGTCGCCGCCGGTCTCGTATTCCAGCTTGAAGCCGAAGCGGGTGGCGACGCGTTCGATCGATTCCGGGAAATCGAGGCCTTCGCGGGTCATCACGAGCTTGAAGGCGTCGCCGCCTTGCTGGGTGGAGAAGCAGTACCAGAGGCCGGTCTCGGGGTTGACCTTGAAGGAGGGGCTTTTCTCGGATTTGAACGGGCTCAGGCCCCACCAGTCGCGCCCGCGCTGCTTCATCTGCGTGTAATCGCCCGCGAGCGCGACGATATCGGCCCGTTGGCGGAGCTCGTCGATGGATCTGCGGGAGATGCGGGCCACGGGTGTCAAGGGGTGCCTGTCAAGGGGTGGGGCGCAAACGTAAATAATTCCCAATCGGTCATGGGGAGTTCTCCCGTGTTATGCCCGGGGGTGTCGCGGGCGCAAGGGGTGACCCTTTTCAGCACTCCTCGCAGAGCTTCCGGCGGATCCGGACGGCTTCGGCCCGCAGATGGGTGGCTTCCGCGGTTTGGCCGGCCTTGTCCAGGACGTCGGCCAGGTTGTCCAGCACCGAGGCGGCTTCACGTTTCTCGGCGCCATGGACCTGCTGGACGCCTCGCAGCTGGCGACGGAAGAGGGTTTCGGCTTCGGTGAGCTTGCCGCGCTTGAGCTCAAGTCCGCCGAGGATGCTCATCGTACCGAGCGGGTCGGGATGGGTTTCGCCGAGGAGGGCGACTTCGAGCGCGAGCGCCGCGCGGTAGAACTCGGCGGCTTCGTCAAGACGTGATTGGCGGTAGCAGAGGCCGGCGAGCTGCGTGCGGAGGTTGATGATGGCCGCGTCGGAACCGCGGGGCGCGGTCTCGAGCAACGTCAGTGCTTCGCGATAGAGCATCTCGGCGCCGGCGAGGTCATCGGCAGAAATCCGCAGGGAGGCGAGTTCGCGGCGCAGGTCCGCGGACGCGGCTCTCCCGTCACGGGTGTCCGTCCGCATCGCCCCGATCGCCCGGACGTAGAGGCGGGCGGATTCTTCCGTCTTACCCGCCGCGCGGAGGCCGGCGGCCCGTTGGCGCAACGCCTCGGGGCTGACGGCCGGAGCGAGCTGCGTCTCGGCGCAGCCGACGAAGAGGCAAGCCAGCAGGCAGGGCGCGAGTCGCGTCATCAGTCGCCGAGGAAGCTCGCGTCGTCGCACTGCGCCTTGAAGTAGGGCGCGTTGCCGTCGACCTCGACGGTGAGCGAATGATCGCCCGCCGGGATCGAGGCGGCGTAGGCGCCGGCCTTCAGTTCGAGGGCCTTGCCGTCCAGCCAGGCGGCCTTGATTCCGGTGAGGAGCAGGGGCTTGGAGGTGGCGGCGGCCGCGGTCAGACGGGCGGTCGCGTAGAGGCGGCCGGGGTTGAACTCCTTGGGGAGCTGGCCGTTGACGAGCGTGTAGACCGGGGTGGCGGCGGCGGACTTGGCGAGGGCGCCCGGAGGCTGGTCGTCGAAGACCCAGAGACGGGCGACGTTGCCCTTGCTGGCGTCGAACGGACCCGGCTTGCCGATCTCGCCGAGGAAGGCGAAGAAGTTGCGACGAGAGACGCCCGTGATGCCGTCGGCCAGCCCGGCGGGCATGATGCTGCCGATGTTGTCGCGGCTCACGATGTTGGCCTTGAGGATGGCCAGTTCGACGCCGGGGCCGGGGCGGATGAAAAGCTCGGTCGCGTTCTCGCGCGCGGGGATGCCGACCATCTGGCCGCCGTCCTTCATCTTGAAGGAGAAGCCGTGGTAGCCTTCCTTCACCTTCGCGGCGGGGTTGAGCACGCTCTCGATGATGTAGTCGAGCGGGGCGCTCGCGCCGATGCTGCTGAGGTCGGGGCCGAGCTTGCCGCCGGCGCCGCCGATGGCGTGGCAGATCGCACAACCGTTCTTGCGATACTGCATTTCGCCTTCCGCCGGGTCGGCGCCCAGCCTGATCGTCCGGATGATGCCTTCGATCTCGGCGGCGTAATCCCGCGGGCCGGATGTCGCGCCGGCGAGCGGCTCGATGGCCTTGACCAGCGCATTGCCGCCACGGCCGAGGGAGCGGGCGGACTGCAGCGCGGCCGCATAGTGTTCGGGGCTCAGGCCACGCGGGAATTCCTTGGCGAGTCGCTGGGCGAAGCCGCCGAGCTGGAAGAGGTTGGTCCAGACGGAGGCGGCGTCCTGCTTGGACTTGATCTGCGCGAAGACCGAGGGGATGGCTTTCAGGGCCTCACCCGGGGCGTGGACCGCCAGGGCCGGCAGGGCGTCCTGGCGGACGACCGCCGGTCGCTTTCCCGCCGTCAGGCTGCGAAGCGCCTGCAACGAGGCCTGCTGGCCGATGGCGCGCAGGGCGGCGACGGCGGTGCGGCGGAGTTCGGCGTCGTTCTCGCGGCCGGCGAAGTCGCCGAGCTGCGGGACGAACTGCACGAGCTTGAACTGGCCGGCGAGCCGGACGGAAGTGACGAGCAGGTTGCGTTCGGTGTCGTAGCGAAGGAGCTTACCCAACGCGTCGAGTTCTCCGGTCGGGCGCACGTTGCGATTGGCGGCCTCGACGAGGGCGAAGGCGATGCGGTGGCGGGTCGACGGCTGGAGCGAAGCGTCGTCCATCAGGGCGCGGAAGAGCAGCGTGGCTTCTGCGGTCGTGCCGGCCTTGCCGACGAGCTCGATCCAGGGGCCCGTGCCGGCGGCGTCGATCTTCCGTCCGGCGAACAGGCGCTGCACGTAGGGCGTGGCGATGCCCGGATCGATGGCCTTCACGATCGCGTCGAGCTCGGCCTCATGGCCGACGACCTTCGCGGGCTGGGCGGCGACGTCCTCGAGCCACGGCCGCGCGAGTTCGTTGATGCTGGTCCAGGCGGCGAAATCCAGGAAGGTGTCCTCGGCGTTCTTGGGCAGCTGCGCCAGCACGGCGCGGGCGCTCTCCGGGGTCCGGACGCGGGCGAGGGCGCGATGGGCTTCGAGGCGCACGCGGGGATTGGCGTGGGCGAGGAACGGCGTGATGAGGGCGATGTCCGTCGCGCCGCGGGCACCGAGGGATTTGCCGAGTTCGCGTAGGCCGACCTGCAGGCTGGCCGGATCCTGGCTGCGGAGGAGTTCGGCGAGATGGGCGATGTCGCTCGTGCGGCCGCTGAGCAGCCAGGCGGCGTGGCGGCGGGAGACGTCGTCCTTGGCCCAGGCCTTGAGGGCGGCCGTGAGGTCGGCGACGGGCTTCTTGGCGAGTTCGCGGCGGGCCTGCTCGAAGTCCCAACGATTGGGCGAGGTCAGCTTGGCGAGCAGTTCATCCACCGGCTTGCCGAGCAGCGGCTGCCAGGCGAGCGGCTTGGCGTTCTCCGGCAGGATGCGCCAGATGCGGCCGCTGATCTTGTCGCGGCGCGGGTCGCGGAAGTCCACTTCGCCGTGGTTGATGATCGGGTTGGTCCAGTCGGCGACGTAGAGCGCGCCGTCGGGACCCATCTTCAAGGTGATCGGGCGGAAGGCCACGTCGCTGGTACGGACGACGTCGGGGAGCTCCTTCGTCACGTAGCCGGACTTCGGCGCGGCGTCGGTGCTGAAGTCGTTGAAGCCGAAGCGGACGATGCGATGGGCTCGGAAGTCGCAGGTGATCGCGTTGCCTTGCCAGTCGGCGCCGAACAGCGGGCTCTGCACGAGCTCGAGGCCGCTGAACTTCGGATAAGAGCCGGGGCTGATGCTGCCGACGAGGCGGCGGGCGCCTTCGGAGGGCGGGAAGGTCGCGCCGGGGAAGGCCCAGTGCACGCCGGTGCCGTCGGCGCCCGAGGTCAGGAAGGTCTGTCCGGCGAGGTCTTCCTGCTGGCCCCAGGCGTTGACGAGGCCTTTCGAGTGGACTTCGAGGCGTTCGGTGTTCGGGTCATACGCGAAGGCCACGCCCGAGTTGGCGCGGACGAGGCCCCACGGTGTCTCTAGGTGGGAGTGGATGTAGATCGTCTGGTGGAAGTAGAGGCGGCCGTCGATGCCCCAGTGAAGGGTGTGGATGATGTGGTGGGTGTCCTCGGTGCCGAAGCCGCTGAGGACGATCCGACGCTCCGCGAGCACGCCGTCAGCGTTCGGCTTCGTGAGGTGGAGGAGTTCGGTCGAGGCGCCGACATAGACTCCGCCCAGGTTGTCCGGCGCGACGCCGGAAGGGATCAGGAGGCGGTCGGCGACGATGCGCGAGACGTCGGCCGCGCCGTCGCGGTCGGTGTCTTCGAGGAGGATGACCTTGTCGTTGCCCGTGGACGGACCGAACTTCGAGGAGTTGCCGGCCATCTGGGCGGCGAGGTCCTCGGGGTTGACCTGCGGGTAGGTGTTGGAAGTCGCGACCCACAGCCGGCCGGCGGTGTCCCAGTTCATGTGGACGGGCTTCTCGAGCAGCGGGTTCTCGGCGAAGAGCGACATGCGCAGGCCGTCGGAGAGCTTGAAGTCGGGGCGCGGCAGGGAGGCGGCGACGGTCAGCTTGGAGGGCGTCTTCGGCTCGGGCGGCAGCGAGCTGGGCTGGCCGGCGGACACCGCGATGGCGTCGGCTTCGGCCTTTTCGATCAGCGGGTCGAACTTCGGGATTTCGACGGCGTTGTTGCCCTGTTCGCGCTTACGGAAGCCGAAGATGTAGGTGTAGTTGGCCGGGCGGCTGCGGTGGAAGAAGAGGGAGTTCTTGCGGAGCACCGAAGCACGGAGCGTTTCGGCGGCGGCGGCCGGCTTGTCCCAGCCGGACTGATTCACCTTCCAGCCGAGCTGGGCGGCCACGCCTTCGCTCAGCGCACGATAGCCACGTTCGGTGAGGTGGATGCCGTTGTCCGTGCCTTGGTCGAGGGCGATGCCGTGCGATTTCCATTCGGCCCGGATGAACGGCACGTTCTTCTCCGCGGCGAGTTCGGCGAGGCTGCGGCCGTAGGCGGCGAGCAGCTTGTTGTGCTCGGTCGGATCGGGGAGGCCCGGACGGGAGCCGCGGAGGTCTTCATGCGCGATCGGTCCGAGGATGACGAAGCGCACCTTGCCGCCGGCGCCGTGCTTCCTGATGAGTTCCATCAGCTGGGCGACTTCGCGCTTCAGGCGGGCCGGGGTGTGTTCGGTGCCGTAGCGGGCCGGGTCGGGGTTCAGGGCGGGGTCGTTCTGGCGGTAGGTGAGTTCTTCCAGCGAGGCGGCCATGCCGTAGCCGATGATCGCGACGGTGGGCTTCACCACGGCGAGCTGTTCCTCGAGTTGCTCGACACCTTTGGCGACGGGATCGAAGCTGGCTCGGGAGGCGCCGAGCGGAGTGTCGCCGGAGTAGCCGAGGTTGCGCACGGCGAACTTCTTGCCTGGGAATTCCTGGCGCATCTTCGTTTCGAGCACGCCGTAGTTGTTCTCGCGCTCGATAAGCACGTCGCCGATCAGCAGGACGCGGTCGCCGTCCTCGAGCGTGAGCTTGCGGGCCTCGTCGGCGGCGCGGGCGTTCGGCTGGAAAGCGACGAGGGCACAGATGGCCAGCAGGATGGGGAAGCGGGGCATGATGGGATTGGAAAACGGTTTCGGGGAGATGGCGAGGCGACTTTCGACCCTGCGGGGCCGAAGTTGTTGCGGAGGAGGCGCCTTTAATTTCGGTCAATTAAACCGGCTGCCGATAATCAGTCCGCGAACTGCGGCCAACGTTCCCGGAAGGCCAGCTGGGCGTCCTTGTCCGGGATCACCGGTCGGGCGGGGTCCGTCAGGAACTTCAAGGGGAAGGCCGGCTTGAGGTGCCGGATCTGGACGACCGGCCCTTTGACTTCGAAGACCGCATACCAAGCGCCGCAGCCGATGTCGAAAAGGTCGCCATGGCGGCTGCGGATGCGACGGGTGCGGTGGGGACTCGGGTCACGGCCGAGGATCTCGTGCAGCCGGGCCTCGACATCGATCGACCATTCCTGCTTCAGCCAAGCCATGTGTTCGGCGGCCTGCGGGGAGAAGGCGACCGTGAAGGCCGGCGGGCCTTCGAGGGAGGCGTCCACTTCGTCGATCCAGCCGGCCTTGGCGTCGGGGAACGAATCGTAGGAAGGGATGTAGGGCTTGATGTCGAAGACCGGAGTACCGTCGATCAGGTCGCACGGCCCAAGGATCAGCTGACCCTTGCGGATCTCGAGCAACTGGACGGGCGTGATGCCGAGCGGGTTGGGGCGGTGCGGGGAGCGGGTGGCGAAGACGCCGCGCCTCTTCGAGGGGCCGCGGGGCGGCAGGACCTCCGGGCGCCAGTCGGTGTTACGGTGGAACCACCAGAGCAGCCAGACGCGATCGAAGCCTTCGAGGTCCTTGAGCGCCTTCTGATACTTGTCGCCCGGGAGCATCTCGAGGATGTTCGTCTCGGCCTGCCTCTCGTCCGGCTGATGCCGGGCGTCGAACTTCAAGGGCTTGCCGGAGCGGATGAAGCCGATGGGGGTGATGGTGAGGCCGGATTCCAAGATAGGTCAGGCGTAGGCTTCGCGGCGTGAAAAGGCAAAGTTTCATTGTCACTGCGAGGGGCAGGGCTTAGCCCTGCGTCCGTCCATGTCCGCCGAGGTCATCAATCTCTCCTGCTATCAGTTCGCCCCGCTGGAGGGCTTGGCGGAACTGCGGACGCGGCTGCGGGAGGCCGCCCAGGCGCACGGGCTCAAGGGGACCATCCTGCTGGCGCCCGAGGGAATCAATTTCTTCTTGGCCGGTACGCGTGCCCAGCTGGCGGCGGTGCTGGAGGTCATTCGCGCCGTCCCCGGGCTGGCGGACGTCGCTCCCAAGGAGAGCCCCGGTTCGGCGCAGCCCTTCAAG
>SYID01000152.1 GCA_005798925.1 Verrucomicrobiota bacterium | reverse complement strand
CGGTGAATTCGGTCGTCTTCGGGGGCCTGGCGACCTTCGGCGTGATGGGCCTGACCCACTGGCGCTTCCCGGAGCTTTGGCGGCTCCGCCGAGTCGGCCACGAGCCCGCCCGCTGACCCCGCTTGGGCTTGCGGCGACCCCCGCCGTTGTCTCATATCGGGGCACCCCCATGAAGCACCTCCGCCTGCTCCCTTGCCTGCTGGCCATCAGCCTGTTCGGCGCCGACCCCAAGAAGCCCGACTACGACGCCCAATACGTCCTCGGCCCCGACTCTCAGGAGAAGGCCGGCGTGCCCAAAGGCGTCGTGACCGAATACGAGATGAAGGACTCGAAGACCTTCCCGGGTTATGGTCGCAAATGGGCCCTCTACGTCCCGGCCCAGTATGATCCCTCCAAGGAAGCCGCGCTGATGGTGTTCCAGGACGGACCCGGCTATGCCACCCGTAACGGCGCCTGGCGCGTGCCGGTGGTCTTCGACAACCTGATCGCCCAGAAGAAGATGCCGGTGACGATCGCCCTGTTCATCGCGCCTGGCTTCGTGCCCGATCCGAAGAACCCTAGCGGCAAGGACAAGAAGGGTCGCCCGCTCGGCAAGTCCAACCGCTCGTTCGAATACGACAGCGTCACCGACCTCTATGTGAAGTTCCTGCTCGAGGAGATGATCCCGCTCGCCGAATCCAAGGGCGTCAAATTCTCCAAGGACCCGGCCCGTCGCGCCATCGCCGGCTCTTCCTCCGGCGGTATCTGCGCCTTCAACGCGGCCTGGCATCGCCCCGACGCCTTCAGCAAGGTGTTCACGACTATCGGCAGCTTCACCAAGATCCGCTGGAATCTCAGCGGCGGCAAAGAGACCGGCGGAGACGTCTATCCGGAATGGGTCCGCGCCAACCCGCGCAAGAACATCCGCGTCTACCAGCAGGAAGGCGCCAACGACCTGCTCAACGAGCACGGCAGCTGGCCGGAAGCCAACCGTAAGATGGCCGCGGCCCTCAAGGAAAAGGGCTACGACCATGTCTATGTCGAGGGTCAGGGTACTCACAACAGCCGCCATGGCGCCATGCTCCTCCCGGAGGCCTTGACCTGGCTCTGGCGCGACGTCCGCTAAGCCGATGCGCGTCGCCTTGCTTCATCTGTTAAGCCTCGGAGCCCTCGCCGAGGCCGCTGAACCGGCCTTCCAGCCCTTGCTCGACCCGGAGCTCTCCCAGTGGGAGAAGTGGCTCGGACCGGTCCATCGCGCTTATGATCTCCCAGGCTACGTCCGCGGCGCCAAGCCGAAGGACGACCCGGTGCTGGGTCTCAACAATGACCCGTTCAAGGTCTTCACGACCCGTCAGGTCGATGGCGAGACGGTCCTCAACATCACGGGCCAGGTCTTCGGCGCGCTGACGACCCTGAAGTCCTACGACAACTTCCATCTCCGCACCGAACAGCGTTGGGGCCAGAAGCGATGGGAACCCCGTCTGCAGGCGGTCCGGGACAACGGCATCCTGATCTTCTGCGTCGGCGAACACGGCGCTCATGGTAAATACTGGATGCGCAGCCAGGAGCTGCAGGTCCAGGAAGGCGATATCGGCGACTGGTGGCCGATCGCCGGCGCCATAGCCGAGATCCCGATCCGCACCGACGATCCGGTGAAGAAGCGCGTCTACGACCCGAAGGGCAAGGTGACCACGGTCGACGCCCGCGTCTGGCATGGCGCGGAATACCTGGAGAAGCCTTTCGGCGAGTGGAACGTGATCGAGTGTTATGCCCTCGACGGCGACGCAGTCTTCCGCCTCAACGGAAAGACGGTCAACGTGCTCCTCAATTCCCGTTATCGTGAGAAGGGTTCGACCGTCGAGATTCCCCTGAAGTCCGGCAAGCTGCAGATCCAGTCCGAAGCCGCGGAATGCGAGTATCGACGCATCGAAATCCGTCCGCTGACCGCCTGGCCGACCGACGTCGCCGCCGACCTCCCTAAGCGCTGAACGCACCCTCCGTCCGCCGATGCTCCGAGCTCTCGAACTGCGCAAGGACTTCGGCGGACTGACCGTGCTGCACCCTATGTCGGTCGACTTCCGGCCCGGCGAGGTGCATGCGCTCATGGGCGAGAACGGCGCCGGCAAGTCGACGCTGATGAAGGTACTCGCAGGTCTCTACCGACCGGACGCAGGCAAGGTGGAGTGGCGCGGCGCCCGCGTGGATTTCACCTCGCCGCACGACGCCTTGGTCGCGGGCATCGCGATGATCCATCAGGAGCTGATGCCGATCCCCGACCTGACCATCGCGGAGAACATCACCCTCGGCGCCGAACCCTGCGGACGGTTCGGACGCATCGACCGCGCGGCCCAGTTCGCCCGGGCCCGCGAGCTGCTCCGCGAACTCGAGGCCGACCTCGATCCCGCCCGGCTGATGCGCACGCTGACGGTGGCGCAGACGCAGGTGGTCGAGATCGCCAAGGCGCTCGGTCGCCAGGCCGATGTCATCCTCATGGACGAACCGACGGCCGCCCTCTCCGACCACGAGGTCGCCGCCCTCTTCCGCGCCATCGCCCGCCTGAAGGGGCGTGGCGTGGCGATCGTCTATACGACGCACAAGATGGACGAGGTGTTCCGTCTGGCCGACCGTATCTCGGTCCTGCGCGATGGCCGTCTGGTCCGCACCGCGCCCGTGACCGAACTCGACCCCGCCAAGCTCATCTCGCTCATGGTCGGCCGTGAGATGGCTGACGTCTTCCCGCGACGGGTTCCCCCCATGGACGAGGTCTTGCTCGAAGTCTCCGGACTCACGCGCGAGCCGGCCTTCCGAGACGTGAGTTTCCAAGTCCGCCGAGGCGAAGTCGTCGCCCTCGCCGGCCTGATGGGCGCCGGACGGACGGAAGTCGTCAGCGCCCTCTACGGACTCCAGCCCGCGAGCCGCGGGACCATCCGCCTCAGAGGCAAGCCGCTGATCGTCAGCTCGCCGGAGGATGCGCTCGCCGCCGGCATCGGCATGGTGACCGAGGATCGCAAAGGCCTCGGTCTGATCCCGGCCCTCGGCGTCGACCAGAATATCACGCTGACGGCCCTGCGGACCTTCTGCCGCGGTCAGCTCATCGACCACCGGGCCGAAGCCGCCGTCGTCGGCGCCAAGATCGAGGAATTCTCCATCAAGGCCAGCCGCCCCGCTCAACCCATCGCTCAGCTCAGCGGCGGCAACCAGCAGAAGGCGCTGCTCGCCCGCTGCCTGCTCGTCGACCCTGACCTCATCATCCTCGACGAACCCACCCGTGGCATCGACATCGGAGCCAAAGCCGAGATCTATGCCCTGACCCAGAAACTGGCCACCGCCGGCAAGGGCGTCCTGCTCGTCTCTTCCGAGCTCCCCGAAGTCCTTTCCCTGGCCCATCGTATCGTCGTCCTGCGTCGCGGCTCCGTCGCCGCCACTCTCGACGCCCCCCAGACCGACCAAGAGACCGTGCTCCGGCACGCCATGCCTTCCTGACGTCATGACCAACCTCGACCGTAATCTTCTCCATCGTTTCGGACTCCTGTTCGTCATCCTGCTGGTCGGACTTGGCCTCACGCTCACGACCGACACCTTCCTGAGCGTCGCCAACCTCACCAACGTCGCCCGGCAGGTCTCCATCAACGGCATCCTCGCCGTCGGCGTGACCTTCGTGTTGCTTACGGCCGGGGTGGACCTCTCCCTCGGCTCGGTGGTGGCCCTCAGCGGCGTCGCCTGCGCGACCTTCGCCCATCCGGGGGAGCATCCGGTCTTCGTCCCGATCGCCGTCGGCCTGCTCACCGGCGCCGCCTGCGGGCTCGTCAACGGCGTCCTCGTGACCCGCGGCGGCGTCGCTCCG
>SYID01000151.1 GCA_005798925.1 Verrucomicrobiota bacterium | reverse complement strand
GAAGTCGAGATTGTCCGCGCCGTCGCTGATTCGCTCGGCATCAGCTTCGCGACGGGCATCAAGGCCAACGCCTAGAGTATGGAGTATCGTGTATGGAGTATGGGGTAAATTTACCCCGATACTCGATACTCGGAACTCTTGCCCCCTGGCTGAAGGCCGAAGGCCTCAGCCTGCGATCAGCGACTCGCCGGTCATCTCCGCCGGCTTCGGCAGGCCCATGAGGGCGAGCAAGGTCGGGGCGACGTCGGCCAGGCGGCCGGTAGGGCGGGTCTTCAGGTTCTTGCAGCCGGCGCCGTAGAGGACGACCTCGACGGGGCTGAGCGTGTGACGCGTGTGGGCGCAGTTCTCTTCCGGCTCCCACATCTGGTCGGCGTTGCCATGGTCGGCCGTGACGAGGGCCTTGCCGCCGACCTGGTCGATGGCGGCGAGGAGGACGCCCAGGCCTTGGTCGACCGCTTCGCAGGCCTTGCAGACCGCGGCGAGGTCGCCGGTGTGGCCGACCATGTCCGGGTTGGCGTAGTTGACGACGATGAGTCCGTACTTGCCGGAAAGGATCGCGGCCTTGGCCATCTCGGTCACGTGCGCAGCCGACATCTCGGGCTTCTGGTTATAGGTGGAGACTTCCTTCGGGCTCTGCGCCATGCCGCGCTCTTCGCCGGCGAAGGCTTCCTCGCGGTAGTCGTTGAAGAAGAACGTCACGTGCGGGAACTTCTCGGTCTCCGCGGTGCGATACTGCGGGATGCCCTGCTTGGCGACCCACTCGCCGAGGATGTTCACCATCTTGGCGGGCTTATCGAAGACCACGTTCGGGCAGAGGCCCTTCTCGTAGTTGGTCAGCGTGGCGTAGAAGATCTTGAGCAGCTTCGCGCGGGGGAAACCCTTGAACTCGGGATCGATGAAGGCGCGGGTGATCTCACGCGGACGGTCGCCGCGGAAGTTGAAGAACAGCACCGAGTCGCCGTCCTGGATGAACGCCGTGCCCTTGATGCGGGTGGCGGGGACGAACTCGTCGCCGACGGTGTTGGCGTCGGTCGGCTTGTCGTAATAGGCCTGCACGGCTTCGGCGGCCGAGGCGGCCTCGGGGGCCGGGGCGCCGGTGAGGGCGTCGTAGGCGGTCTTCACGCGTTCCCAGCGGTTGTCGCGGTCCATGGCCCAGAAGCGGCCGGCGACGCTGGCGACCTTGCCGACGCCGATCTTCACGAGCTCGGCTTCGAGCTGCTTGAGGTAGCCGAGGCCGGAGGTGGGCGGGCTGTCGCGGCCGTCCATGAAGGCGTGCACGTAGACCTTGGTGAGGCCTTCTTCCTTCAGCAGGCGGAGGAGGGCGTAGAGGTGGGGCAGGGTGGAGTGGACGCCGGCTTCGGAGCAAAGGCCCATCAGGTGGACCGCGCCGCCGGTGGCCTTGACGTTCTCGACGAGGCCACGGAAGGCCTTGATCTGGCGCATGGCCTTCGGATCGGTGAGGCCCTTGTCGATGCGGACGATCTCCTGGTCGACGATGCGGCCGGCGCCGATGTTCTGGTGGCCGACTTCGGAGTTGCCCATGATGCCGACCGGCAGGCCGACGTCGAGGCCGTGGGCCATGATCTCGGTGCGGGGCCAATCCTTGGTCAGGCCGCGCGAGACCGGGAGGTTCGCCAGCTTCACGGCGTTGAACTTGTCATGCTTGGGGTCGTGGTTTTCGCCCCAACCGTCACGGATCACCAGAAGTACGGGTTTCATAAATGGATAGGGGGATGAGATAGGGTGATTTAGGGGAAGGAGGCAAGGCGGAGGGAAAGGGAATCAGAGAGGGCTATGGCCAGGGCCCGGGCTAGGGCTAGTGACCGCAGTCGCATGGCTGGCCCTAGCTCTGTCCCCGGCCCTAGCTCTGCATTGCGCTTTTCCGCCTTTGCACATAAATCGAGCCATGCCCCGCATCCTCCTCGCTCTGCTCGGAATGGCCTTTTGTGCCGTCGCTTCGGCCGCCTCGGTCGAGAAGCTGACCATCGACGGCAAGGCGGTGACGGTGAAGGTCCCCGCGCAGGCCGCTCCGGGCAAGCCTTGGCTCTGGGTCGGCGAGTTCGGCGGCCACCTGAAGAAGCTCGAGGACGGGCTGGTCGAGAAAGGCTGGCACGTCGTCTATGTCGGCGTGAGCAACCAGTTCGGTTCCGCCCGCGCGATGGCGACCTGGGAGAAGGTCTACGCCGACCTCCGCGAAAAGCGCGGCCTCTCCGCCAAGCCGGCCCTCCTCGGCATCTCGCGTGGCGGACTTTACGTGAACGCCTGGACGCGCCTGCATCCGGATCGCGTCAGCGTGCTCTACCTCGACAACGCCGTATGCGACATCCGCTCCTGGCCGGGCGGCGTGGCCCTCACGCACCAGGGCAAGGGCAGCCCGAAGGACTGGGCGCTCTACAAGACCGAGTTCGGCTTCGCGACGGACGACGAAGCCAAGGCCAAGTCGCTCCAGGCTGCCGAAGGCCTGCTCCCGGCGATCAAGGCCGGCGTCTTCCTGATCTCTTGTCACGGCACCGCCGACAAGACCGTGCCGTTCGAAGACAACGCCGCGCACGTCATCAAGCTCTGGCAGGACAACGGCGGCCGCGTGAAGATCTTCCCCAAGGAAGGCGGCGACCATCATCCGCACGGCCTGCCCGATTCCGCGCCTTTGATCGAGGTGCTGACGGCGGAGGCTAAATAAAGGTAGGGGCAGCACCGCGAGCTGCCCTAGGGCCGCCCTGCGGCGGCCAGGTAAGGCTGACCACCCTTGGTCAGCCGCGGTTGAGCGAGGGCGCTCAACCCTACCAAGACAGCTATGTCGTGACGCGGTCCCGACTCTACCAGCTTACGCCTCCACCCAGCGGCCCTTCTCCTTGATGAGGTCGACGAGGCGTTCGACGGCTTCTTCCTGGGGAATGTTGAACTTCACGGGGGTCTTGCCGACGTAGAGGTTGATCTTGCCCGGGGCGCCGCCGACGTAGCCGAAGTCGGCGTCGGCCATCTCGCCGGGACCGTTCACGATGCAGCCCATGACGGCGATGGTGACGGACTTGAGGTGGCCGGTGCGCTCCTTGATCTTCAAGGTCGTCGATTGGATGTCGAAGAGCGTGCGACCGCAGCTCGGGCAGGCGACGTATTCCGTCTTCGTCTGGCGCATCCGCGCCCCCTGCAGGATGTCGTAGGCGAGGGTGAGCGACTTCGCGGTCGAGGTCGGCGTCTCGCACGAAAGGAAGTCGCCGTAGCCGTCGACGAGCAGGCCGCCGGCGAAGATCGAGGCTTCGAGCAGGCGCGATTGGAAGCCCGGGTCGAGGAGCACG
>SYID01000150.1 GCA_005798925.1 Verrucomicrobiota bacterium | reverse complement strand
CGGCGGCCGGACCGAGTCGATCCTGATGTCCCTCCCGCCCCGCGTGCAGTGGCGTTACGGCCACCAGCCCGCCTCCGGCAGCCCGGAAGAACGTCTGCTCTCGCATTATCTGAAACCTCAGGATTGGCTCAAAGGGTCCTGATGAACTCCCGCGACCGCTTCCTCGCCGCCCTCCGCCGACAGCCCCATGACCGGGCGCCGGTCTGGATCATGCGTCAGGCCGGCCGTGACCTGCCGGAATACCGCGCCCTCAAGGCCAAGTCGGTTTTCGTCACGATGGTCCGTACGCCCGACCTCGCGGTCGAGGTCACGCTCCAGCCGCTCCGCCGTTTCCCGCAGCTCGACGCCGCCATCCTGTTCTCGGATATCCTCGTCATCCCCGAAGCCCTGGGCGTCGGCTACCGTTTCCGCGACGAAGGCGGCATCGCCATGGAACGTGCGCTTTCCTCTTCGGCCGACGTCGCCACGCTGAAGCTCGAAGGCTCGGCCGACCGCCTGCAGTACGTCTACGACGCCTTGGCGCTCCTCCGTAAGGAACTCGGCTTGAACAAGACCCTGCTCGGCTTCGCCGGTTCGCCCTGGACGCTCGCCTGCTATCTCGTCGAAGGCGGCGGCTCCGAAGATTTCCCCAAGACCAAGGCGCTCCTCAAGACGGACCCGAAGATGATGCACCGCATCCTCGAGATCCTGACCGACGCCGTCGCGCAGTATCTCACGCGCCAGTTCGCCGCCGGCGCCGACGCCATCCAGATCTTCGACAGCTGGGCCGCCGCGCTCACCGGCGCCGACTACGAGGAGTTCTCGCTCCGCTACATCCGCGCGGTGCTCGAACGCCTCCCCGCCGGCGCGCCCGTCATCCTTTATGCCAAGGGCAAGTCGCCGCAGGCCGCCGCGCTCGCGCAGACCGGCGTGCCGTGCCTCGGCGTCGACTGGACCATGCCGCTCTCGCAGGTGCGTAAGCTCGCCGGCCGTCCGATCTGCCTGCAGGGCAATCTCGACCCCGAGTTCATGACCGGCGAGCCCGCCGCCGCGGCCGCCGCGACCCGCGCCGTCCTGGCCGACAACGCCGGCGACCCCGGCCACGTCTTCAATCTCGGCCACGGCATCACGCCTCAGGCCCGCATCGAGACCTTCCAGGCGGTGGTTGACGCGGTGGTGAAGGGCTGATGGCTGAAGAGGGATAGGGGTAGGGGTAGGGGTAGGAAAATAAAAAGGACAACATCGAGTGGATGTCGCCCCTTTGTCTTTAAGCCTACCCCAACCCCAACCCCTACCCCTGAAGCTCTGCTTCGCTCAAACGTGACTCGGCGTCCACTTCGCGGCGCGGTCGGCGAGATACTTCACGTAGACGTCCTGGTCGTTGAGGCAGGGAATCTGTTCGAAGGATTCGCCGCCGGCGTGCAGGAAGTCTTCCTTACCTTCTTCGCTGATCTCCTCGATGGTCTCGAGGCAGTCCGCGGTGAAGGCCGGGCACATCACGAGGAGGTTCTTCACGCCTTCGGACGGCAGGGCTTCGAAGCGCTCGTCGGTGTAGGGCGGGACCCACTTCTCCGGCCCGAAGCGCGACTGGAAGGACATCTCGAACTGGTCGGGCGAAAGGCCCGCACGCTTGGCGAAGAGCAGGGTGGTCTGCACGCACTGGTGCTTGTAGCAGTTGGCGTGCGAAGGGCTGGCCTGCAGGCAGCAGTCCTTGACCTTGGTGCAGTGGGCCTTGGAGGCGTCGCCCTTGCGCAGGTGGCGCTCCGGCACGCCGTGGTAGGAGAAGAGGATCTTGTCGAAGGGCTTGCTGAGCCAGGGCTTGGCGGACTCCACGAGGCAGTCGATGTAGGCCGGGTCGTTGAAGTACGGCTGCAGGACGTGATACTTCAGGTTCGGCGCGAGGCGGGCGAGCTCCTCCTGGATCTTCACCACGACGGTCTCATAGGACGACATCGCGTAGTGCGGATACTGCGGCATGACGAACAGGTCGTCGATGCCGTGCTTGAGGACTTCCTGGACCGCTTCGGCGCACGAGGGCGTGCCGTAGCGCATGCCGGTGATGACCGGCAGGCCGGTGGCGGCTTCGAGCTTCTTGCGGAGCTTTTCGGTGGTGACGAGCAACGGGGCGCCTTCCGGGGTCCAGACGGTCTCGTAGGCGGCGGCGGACTTCTTCGGGCGGGTGCGCAGGACGATGCCTTCGAGCAGGGCGAAGCGGAAGACGGCGGGATAATCGATCACGCGCTCGTCGCCGAGGAACTCGCGGAGATACTCGCGGACATGGGGCACCGAGGTGCTTTTCGGCGAACCGAGGTTCAGGAGCAGGATGCCTTTGCGAGCCATGCCCACAGCAGGAAGAGATAACGGGGGGATGTCAATTGACTCAGGGGCAGGGCCAGGGGTGGGGGGTAGGGGTAGGCTGATGACTCATGCAGAGAGGAGAGAGTCCGCGCACTTTTGCTTGGCTCACTTCAGATTCCTACCCCTACCCCGACCTCTATCCCTACCCCTTGTGCTTAGAAAAGTCTGGCGATCGGCGTGCCGCCGTCCGTCACGGGGACGGGACGGGAGCCGGCCATGAGGTCGCGGGAGGTGTCGACGTTCAGGGCCGCGAGGATCGTGGCGTGGAAATCCGGGACGCTGACCGGGTTCTCCACGACCTTCGTCGAGAGACTATCGGTGACGCCGTAGGCGCCGCAGTGCTTCAGGCCGCCGCCGGCGAGGATCATCGAGAAAGCGGAGCCTTGGTGGCCGCGGCCGCCCTTGGCGTCGAACCAAGCCGGACGTCCGAACTCGGTGCCGATGACGACGAGCGTCTTGTCGAGCATCTTGGTGCGCTGGAGGTCTTCGATCAGGCCGGCGAGGGCGTGATCGAGCTCGCGGATGAGCACATGCTGGTTGTCGATGCCTTCGTTGTGCACGTCCCAGCCGGAGCCGTTGATGAAGTTGAGGTTGTGCGAGACTTCGACGAAACGCACGCCGCCCTGGACGAGACGACGGGCCAGCAGGCAGCGCTGACCGAACTCGCCGCCGTAGGAGGCGCGCACGGCGGGCGACTCCTGCTTGAGGTCGAAGTGGCGCATGAAGGAAGGGCCCGCCAGGCGGAAGGCTTCCTGCTGCGCGGCCGCGTATTCCTCGACGGCCGAGCCGCCGGGGGCCGGCTCACCGAGGGCTTCGAGCAAGGCCAGCCGTGCGTTCTTGCGGTCGGGCGAGACCTCGGCCGGGGTCGTGAAACCGTTCGGGCCGGTCTCGGTGTCGACGAGGTAGACATAGCCGTCCTTGATGCCGAGGAAGCCGGGGCCGCGGCTCACGTTCGGGTAGCCGATGAGCATGTAGGCCGGGACGGAGGGGTCGGCGGCGCCGCGGCGGTGCGCGACGATGGAGCCGATGGAAGGGTAGACGGCGTTGCCGCTGATCATGCGGCCGGTGTGCACGAGGTTCGTGGCGAACGCATGCTCATCGATGACCTTATGGTTCACCGAGCGGACCGCGGTCACGTGCTCCATCAGCTTCGCGGTGCGGGGCAGGTGCTCACAGAGGCGCACGCCGGGGACGGAGGTCTCGATGGAAGGGTAGAGCGAGCCGGGTTTCTTCTTCGTGGCCTTGTTGTCGCCGAGGACCTTCGGGTCGAACGTGTCGGTCTGGCCCATGCCGCCGCCGAGCCAGATGAAGATGCAGTGCTCGGCCTTGCCCTTGGGGCCGGCCGCGCCGGTGTTGGCCAGGAGCGGCGAGGCGGCGAACGGCGCGAGGCCGAGGGCGGTGACGAAGGAGCGGCGGTCCATGGGATCAGTAGTAAAGGAATTCGGGAGAATTGACGAGCGCCCAGACCATATCTTCGGCGCGGCGACGCCAGGCGTCGGTCAGGCGGGGGGTGGCCGGATCACCCTTACGGGCGGCGGCTTCCTCCTGCATGCGCACCGTGGTGGCCAGGTCGTTGAGGTGGTTGGACCACGAGACGTAGTAGGCCGGCTTGCGCTTGCCGGGCGGGGCGGCGAAGGGCGGCGGGGGCAGGACGCGGTCGGCGAAGCCGTCGGCGAGGTAGGCCTCATACTTGGCCTTCTCGGCGGCGGTGGGGTGCCGCGTGAGCACGCGCACGAAGAGTTCATCGACGAAGGCCGACGGCGACTTGGCGTCGAAGGCGAGGTGCGTGACGCCGTGGTCGTCGCTGAGGCGCGTGATCCAGGTGCCCATCGTGCCGTTGCTGAGGATCGCGGGCTGCAGGGAGTTCGCCGAGCTCTCGCGGTCGGTCACGGGGTCGGGACGGCTGGCGCGCCACCCGAAGGCCG
>SYID01000149.1 GCA_005798925.1 Verrucomicrobiota bacterium | reverse complement strand
GAGCTTGCCGAGCGCGTCGAGCATCCCGCGGCGGGCATGGGGCGAGACGCCTTCGGGATTCGTCAGGAAGAGCACCGGCTCCTTGCCGGCCTTGAACTGCACGCCTTGGTGTTCGGAAGGCAGGAAGCCCGCGCCCCAGAGACGCGAGTAGAGCGGCTGATCTTTGGTGGCGTCCTGCGAGACCAATACGATGAAAGCCGGCAGGTTCTCGTTCATGCTGCCGAGACCGTAGGAAGCCCAGGCGCCCATCGACGGACGACCCGCGACCTGATTACCCGAACAAAAGAAGGTGATGGCCGGATCGTGATTGATGGCCTCCGTGTGCATCGAACGGATCACACAGAGATCGTCGGCGACCCCGCCGGTGTGGCTCATCAGGTCGCTGTATTCGACGCCGCTCTGTCCATACTTCTTGAAATCCGTGAACGAACCCGCCAACGGCAGCGTGGCTTGGTAACCGCTCATGCCGGTCAGGCGCTGGCCTTGACGCACCGAGTCGGGTAAAGGCTGCGTGTGCTTCTCGCGGAGCAACGGCTTAGGATCGAGAGTCTCGAAATGAGATGGTCCGCCGGCTTGGAAAAGGTAGATGACGCGCTTGGCCTTGGCCGGGAAGTGGGTTCCTTTCGGCAACGGAGCCGCCTGGGCGTCGCCGACGATGCCGCGGAGGGCGAGGGCGCCGAGCCCGAGGGCCGAGGTGCCGAGGAAGTGCCGACGCGTGGGTCGCATCAGGCCGTCATAGGAAGGGAGTTCGGCGGACATGATCAGCGGGAGGTGACGGCGGAGTCGCTCGCCAAGATGGTGGAGCAGACGAGGGTGAGCGCGGCCAAAGCCGGGTCGGCCGGCATCTTCGGCAGGGTCGGCGCCGGGGGCGGAGCGGATTGTTTCTTCGCCTTGGGGTTCGACTGTTTGGCCACGACCTTGGAGTCGGCCTTCTTCGGCTCGACGTTCGGCGCGACCGGCGCCGGCGCGAACTGCGGCGGGTTGGCCTTCTGCGTCGCGTAAAGCTCGGTCAGGGCGGCCAGTTCGGCAGGCCGCGGCGCACGGGTGCAGACATGACGGAAGGCTTCGTCGATCTGCGCGGCGGGATCCGCGGAGGACTTGCTGACGCGCGCGGCGAGCTGTTTGGCCGACTCGACGAAACCGGGATTGTTGAGGAGCACCAAGGCCTGCAACGGGGTGTTGGTATTCAGTCGCTTCGGCTGACAGACCTCGCGGGAGCCTGCGTCGAAGATGAGCATGTTGTCCGGCGGAGCGGTGCGCTTACGATAGGTGTAGATGCTGCGGCGATTGGCGGACTCCTGGACGCTCTCGCCGCCGACCTTCTCGATCAGCTTGCCGGAGGCCAGCAGCGCCTGGTCGCGGACCATCTCGGCCGTCAGACGCAGTACCGGACCGCGCGCGAGCAGCAGGTTCGCCGGATCTTTCTCGCGGGCCTCCGCCGTCGGGGTGGAGGATTGACGGAAGGTCGCGCTCAGGACGAGTCGGCGGAGCATCGCCTTGGTGTCCCAACCGCTACGGACGAAGTCGACGGACAGGGTGTCGAGCAACTCCGGGTGAGTGGGCAGGTCGCCCTGCATGCCGAGATTCTCGCTCGAGGCGACGAGACCCGCGCCAAAGACCTGGGCCCAGAGGCGGTTGATGACGACGCGCGCAGTCAGGGGATGCTTCGGGTCGGTCAGCCACTTCGCCAGCCCGAGGCGGTTCTTCGGAAGCCCGGCGTTCCAAGGGAAGATGCGGGACGGAATCCCAGGTTCGCAGGGCTTGGTGAGGTCGGGCTTATCGTATTCGCCGCGCGTGAGCACGTAGGCCTTGGGGGCCAGCGGCGAGTGTTCCATCGCGAAGAAAGAGGGCGCGGTCTCCTCGTGCGCGGCGAGGGCGCGGCGGGCTTGCTGGACGTTCTCCCAGGCTAGGGCGTAGGCCGGGTCGGCCCGGCGGAGAGCATGCTCGGCGTGGACCGAAGCGGGCAGGGTATCGGCGGAGTGACCGTGGTGGACGGCGACTTCGGCAGGAGTCAAGGCCGTGCGCCAAAGTTGGATCTCGTCGAGAGACCCATTGCGGAAGCCGGCATCGCGGGAGCGTGAACCGATCTCCAGGGCGTTGTCACGGGGCTTGGCGTGGAGCGTGTCACGGATGACCGTGGTCTTCACTTCGCGGCCGTCTACATAGAGGCGGAGTCCGGCGGCTTTCGACGAGCCATCGTAAGTCGCCGTCACGCGACGCCATTGATCCACGGGCAGGGCGTCGACCATTTCGACGGAAGCCGCGCTGTTGGGCCAGAGGTGGATCATGCTCCAACGGAGCTTACCTTGGGTCACCAGCAGTTCGATGCCGGTCGCATCGCCGTCGCCCGTGTAGAAACCCGTCGAGTGGAGCACCGTGGCGCGGGCGTTCTTTTCACCCAGCCGGAGGAAGGCCGAGAAGGTGAGGGCGTCGAACCGGCCCAACTGCTTGAACTCCGGCAGGATGAAGCCGGCGTCGCCGTCGAACTGCACCGCCTGCCCGGTGACGCCCGGGACCAGCTTCAGGTCTTCGGGGGAGCCACGGCGCTCGAACTTGGCGGGTTTGCCGCCGGCGACCGCGTCATCGACGCCCATCTTCGTGAAAGCTTCGAGCGGGAAATGGGCGACCGGTGCGGGCACCTTCACTTCGGCCTTGGCCGTGGCGGTGCGCGTGGTGACGAGGGCTTGCTCGGCGGCGCGGACGGCGGCGCGGAGCTCGGCTTCCTTCCGACGCTCTTCGTCGGACTTATACAGCCGCACGAAGGGCGGGGGCACTTCACCGTGGTACGAAAGCAGTCCGTTCTCGTTCTGGTCGCCGAACATCGCCGCCATCGAAAAGTAATCCCTCTGGGAGATAGGGTCGTATTTGTGGTCGTGGCAGCGGGCGCACTCCATCGTAAGCCCCATGAAGCCGTAACCGGCGGTCATCACGCGGTCGTTGATGCCGTCCTGCCGGAACTCCTCGGCGATCGAGCCGCCCTCGAAAGTCATGCGATGGATGCGGTTATATGCCGTGGCCACGCGCTGTTCTTGGGTCGGGTTCGGCAGGAGGTCGCCGGCGAGCTGCTCCGTCAGGAACTGATCGTAAGGCTTGTTATCATTGAACGCTTTCAGCACCCAGTCCCGCCAAGGCCAGGCGAACATCGCTTTGTCTCCGGTATAGCCCCAGGTGTCGGCGTAGCGGGACAGGTCCAGCCAGGCGACCGCGAGATGTTCGCCGTAACGCGGCGAGGTGAGCAGGGCGTCGACGCGCTTCTCGTAGGCGTCAGGCGACTTGTCCGCCAGGAAGGCATCGACCTCGGCGATCGTCGGCGGCAGGCCGGTCAGCGCGAAGGAGGCCCGGCGCAACAGCGTGGCGCGGTCGGCGGGCGCCGACGGACGGAGACCTTTCTTGGCCGCGGCGTGGGCGATGAAAGCATCCAACGGGTCCTTCGGCCAGGAAGGATCGGCGACCGGCGGGGCCGGATGAGCCTGCGGGGAGACGAACGCCCAGTGCGGATCATATTTCGCACCCTGCTTCACCCAGCGGATCAGGATGTCCTTCTCCTGCTTCGAGAGCGGTCGATGCAGTTCCGGCGGGGGCATCATGTCTTCCTCGTCCTCGCTCTGGATACGTTGCACCAGCCCGCTCTTCGTGACGTCACCCGGCACCACCGCGACGTCGCCGCTCTTCAGCACTTTCGTCGCGCCGGCTAATTCGTCGAGACGCAGACCGGCCTTGCGTCCCTTGTCGGCGTCGGGTCCGTGGCAACCATAGCAACGGTCGGAAAGGATCGGGCGCACCTCGCGGTTGAAGTCGACAGGAACTTCGGCAGCGCGCACCACAAGTGCGCCGAACAGGCAGAGCAGGCAGGGGGCGTGGGTGCGCAGCATCGTGAACAATGACACTGAACGAAGAAGCCATGTTCCTGTCGAACGAGGATTAAGAACTAGGGTCGCTTGCTCATCTTCATCTCAAATTCCGTCGATTATTCTCTTGGCAAATTCGACGGCCTCAGCGCACCGGTTTTTCGTTCACATCCAAGTCAATTGCTTGCTCGATGTGTTTCGGGCTTATCGCTGTCACGCAAATCGCTCGTTATGCGCCCTTGTTTAATCCTCATTTAAGAATTATGACCGAAATGGTCATATCCATCATATAGGATGTTTTTCAATCATTTAATCTTGCCTATTAATCTATCACTTAGGAACTTAGGCCAATGGTTACCAAACTCTTCGGCACGGACGGCATCCGCGGACGAGCCAATGAATACCCGATTACGCCAGAAATCGCCCTACGGGTCGGACAAGCCATCTCCCGGGTCCTGCGATCGAGCGGCGCCAACCACAACCGGGTGGTCATCGGCAAGGATACCCGGATTTCCGGCTACATGCTCGAAACCGCGCTGACCAGCGGCCTGGTCTCGAGCGGCATGGATGTCTTCCTGGTCGGCCCGATGCCCACTCCGGCGGTGGCTCACCTGACCAAGTCCATGGGCTGCGGCGCGGGGATCATGCTGACGGCTTCGCACAATCCTTACGAAGACAATGGGCTGAAGATCTTCGGACCGGACGGATTCAAGCTTTCCGACGAACTGGAGGCGATCGTCGAACAGGAAGTGCTTTACGACGTGAAAGCCAACGGCGTGACGGGGGACAAGATCGGCAAAGCCTACCGCATCGATGACGCTCGCGGACGTTACATCGAATTCGCCAAGCAAAGCCTCGGCAACGCCTACCTCGACGGGATGAAGATCGTCGTCGATTGCGGTCACGGAGCAGGCTATCTCCTGGCTCCGCTGATCTTCAAGGAACTCGGCGCGAAAGTGGTGAAACTCGGGGTCGACCCGGATGGGACGAACATCAACGCCGGCGTGGGCGCGTTGCATCCCGAATTCGCCGGAAAGGCCGTCCGCGAGCAGGGGGCGGACGTAGGGATCTCGCTGGATGGCGACGCCGACCGGGTGATATTCACCGACGCCAGCGGCGTAGGCGTGTCCGGAGACCGGATCCTGGCCTTGTGCGCATTGGCCTTGCAGGAAGAAGGCAAGCTCAGCGGCAACACCATGGTCTGCACCGTGATGTCGAACCTCGGCCTTCACGAGGCCATGCGCAAGGCCGGCATCGGCGTCGTCACCACGGCAGTCAGCGACCGACATGTCATCGAGGCTCTGCGGAAAGGCGGGTATTCGTTCGGAGGCGAGAACTCCGGCCACCTCATCTTCTCCGACTACGCCACCACGGGCGACGGCATCCTCAGCGCCCTGCAGGTCCTGCGCTTCATGCGCCAGAAAGGGGCCACGCTGGCGGAACTCGCCGCGGGCATGCGCGAGTATCCCCAGGCTTTGGTCAATCTCAAGGTCCGCGCCAGGGTGCCGCTGACGCAGCTCAACGCCCTGCAGGAGGCGATCCGCAAGGCCGACGAGGCCTTCGGCGCGGCCGGTCGCCACCTGATCCGTTATTCCGGCACCGAGAACAAGCTGCGGATCCTCGTCGAGCATCGCGACCAGGGCGAAGTCGACCGTTGGTCCGCCGCTTTCCGCTCGGCTGTCGAAGCGGACTTCGAAGCCCTCTGACATGGCTGCTTTCCGTTTCCTGCCCGCGGAAGAGACGCCCGGGTGCCTCCCGCTGACGCTCACCCGCGCCTTGGCCGAATTCCCGGTGGCGAACCTCCCGTTGCGAAGTCATCAGCTGGCGGTCCTGCGCGCCGCCGGCCTCGCCGAAGGAGCCGGGACGGCCGAGGTCGAGATCCATCCCGGAGCCTGGCTCGATCCTACCGAACTCGCGACCTTCGTCGCCGACGCTTCCTTCGGCCTCATGGCTCAGGCGGACGGCATGGTCCTGGCGCGCCGGCGGAACGGCGCCCGCGAACTCCGGGCCGTCCAGTCTTTCGTCATCGCCTACGCATGGGACCTCCTGAGGGCCAACGCCGAGGCCATGACCGCCCGCCAGTGCTATGCGATGGAATCCGGCGCGCATGCCTCGCTCTACGTCGACGGACGCCTGCAGGTCGGCAAGGGCGTCAAGATCCTGCCGGGCGTCGTCATCGAAGGCGACGTCATCATCGGCGACCACTGCAAGATAGGTCCCAACTGCTATATCCGCGGCTCGACCTCCATCGGCGACAGATGCCACGTCGGCCAGGCCGTCGAGCTCAAGAACTCGATCCTCCTGTCCGGCACGAACGTCGGCCACCTGTCCTACGTCGGCGACTCCGTCCTCGGCGAGAAAGTGAACTTCGGCGCCGGCACCATCACCTCGAACCTGCGGCATGACGGCGCCGCGCATCGCAGCCTCGTGGAAGGTCGCCTGACGGACACCGGTCGCCGCAAGCTCGGGACCATCGTCGGGGACGGCGTCCATACGGGCGTCCACACTTCGATCTACCCGGGCCGGAAGCTCTGGCCCAAGACCACCACCTTGCCCGGCGCCATCGTCGCCAAGGACATCCTTTCCTGAACATGTGCGGCATCATCGGCTATGTCGGTCGCAACGCGGCCACCCCCGTCCTCCTCGGAGGATTACGTCGGCTTGAATACCGCGGCTATGACTCCGCCGGACTGACCATCCAGCAGGCGGGCGGCCTGCGGACCTTGCGGGCCGTGGGCAAGGTCGCGCGGCTTGCCGACAAGGTCCGCGCCGAATGGGTCGAGGCCGAGGTCGCCGCCGGGCATGCCGGCATCGCGCACACCCGCTGGGCCACGCACGGGGCGCCGACCGAAGCCAACGCGCACCCTCATTCCGACGCTACCGGACGCATCCGGCTCGTCCACAACGGGATCATCGAGAACTACCGGCACATCCGCGCCAAGCTCGAGGCCAAGGGACACGTCTTCGCCTCCGAGACGGACACCGAGGCCTTGGTCCGCCTGATCGGCGAATACCATAAGGGCGACCTGCGGCAGGCCGTGATCGCCGCCTTGCGCCGCGTCGAAGGCGCCTACGGCATCGCCGTGCTGTCCGCCGCCGAGCCCGGCGTCATCGTCGTCGCGCGCAAAGGCAGTCCTCTGGTCATCGGCGTCGGCGAGGGCGAATGCCTCGTCGCCTCGGATCCGGCCGCGCTCGTGGCCCACACCCGTCGGGTCATCTACCTGGATGACGGCGACGTCGCCCGGGTCACGGCCGATTCCGTCGACATCACCGACCTTGACCATGCCCCGATCGACCGCGAGATCGCGGAGCTGACTTTCGAGGCCGGCGCGGTCGAGAAGGGCGGACATGCGCACTTCATGCTCAAGGAAATCCACGAGCAGCCGGAGACCGTCGGCAACGCCCTGCGCGGCAGGCTCGACCTCGTCAACGGCACGGCCGTGCTCTCGGGCATGGGCGCGACCGCCCGCGAACTCCTCGACTTCCAACGTGTCGTCATGGTCGGCTGCGGCACCTCTCTGCACGCGGGCATGGTCGGAGAATTCGCCCTCGAAGAACTCGCCGCGATCCACGCCGAAGTGCAGCCTGCCGCCGAATTCCGCTACCGCAACCCGCTCGTCGACGGGCGCGACCTGGTGGTCGCCATCTCGCAGTCCGGCGAGACCGCCGACACCTTGGCCGCCGTCCGGGAAGCCAAGGACAAAGGGGCCGTCGTCATGGGGCTCGTCAACGTGGTCGGCTCGGCGATCGCCCGCGAGACCGGACGGGGCGTCTACCTGCACGCCGGACCGGAGATCTCCGTCGCGTCCACCAAGGCCTTCACCGGTCAGGTCGCCGTCCTGCTGCTCATGGCGCTCAAGTTCGGCCGAGGACGCCGCCTGTCCGGCGAGAGGGGGCAGGCCTTGGCCGCGGAAATCGCCCGGTTGCCGAAGCTCATCGAAGCCGTGCTGGCCCAGGACGCCGCCATCGCCGCGGTCGCCGCGCGCATGGCGGGACACGACCACGCGTTCTTCCTCGGTCGCGGACCGATGCACCCCGTCGCCTTGGAGGGCGCCCTGAAGCTCAAGGAAATCTCCTATGTGCACGCCGAAGGGTATCACGCCGCCGAACTCAAGCACGGCCCCATCGCCTTGCTCACCCCTGGCATGCCCGTCGTGGTCCTCGCCAACCGCTCCCCGGTCCTGGACAAGGTCCTGGGCAACGCCGAGGAATGCAGGGCGCGCGGGGCGCGGGTCATCGCCGTCGTCACCGACGGCGGCCCGCCCGTCGCCGTCGCCGACGACGTCATCCGCATCCCTGACTGCGACCCCTTGGTCGCGACCATCCCGGCGGCGGTGGCTTTGCAGCTGCTCGCCTACCATGTCGCGCGTCTGCGCGACTGCCCGATCGACCAGCCCCGCAACCTCGCCAAATCGGGGACCGTCGAGTAAGGGGTTTCTCTCAGTGATGGACCCTAGGTCGTCGCCATTGCGCGGCCTCGGAACTCGTTTTTCGTGGCAGGATGAACCTTCCTGCCAAGAAGAAGTGCCGTTGCTGCCGCAAGACCCGTCCCCTCGACCAGTTCCACCGTCTCCAAGGCGTGGCCGCCGTCCATCCGTTCTGCCGGCCGTGCCTCACCGAGTCCGTCCGCCAGCGGATCGCCAGGCGCGGGGCCCGTCACGCGGCGAGCACGCGATGCTGCGCCCAGTGCGGCCAGGATCTGCCGGTGCAGATGTTCCACTGGCTCAAGGCCTCGGGCAGCTATCATAGCTACTGCCGGCCCTGTCATGCCACCTACATGGCCGAACGGTACCGTCGCAACCGTGCCGAACAACGCCGGTGAGCTTCGCCTGAAAGATACCCGCTGGTGGCTGGACGGGGACTTGAACCCCGAACCAAGTCATTAAGAGTCAACTGCTCTACCATTGAG
>SYID01000148.1 GCA_005798925.1 Verrucomicrobiota bacterium | reverse complement strand
GGCGTCACGCCGAAATCCCGCGGCTTCGACCGAAGCCTCAACGCCGCCGCCGGGGGTTTCTACTTCGCCGACGCCTCACGCGCCGGACTCTTCCTCGATGACGAGAAGCTCGCCAAGGATGACCCTCGCCTCCCGAACGACTGGTATTCGACCGACCTTTGGACGAGCTTCGGCCTGAAGTTCATCGACGAGGCCGTCGCCGCGAAGAAACCATTCTACCTCCACCTCTGCCACAATGCTCCGCACTTCCCCCTGCAGGCGCCCAAGGCCGAAATCGAGAAATTCCTCGGCCAGTATCAGCTCGGCTGGGAAGAGATCCGCGCGCGGCGCTACGCCCGCCAACTGGAGATGGGTCTGGTCGACAGGCGATGGGCGAGCTCCCCGCTGCCTGCCGCGGTCAAGGCCTGGAAGGACGTGCCGGCCGAGGAGCAGAAACGCTTCGACCACCTGATGGCCACCTACGCCGCCGTCGTCCATCGGATGGACAAGTCCATCGGCGACCTCGTCGGCGGACTCAGGCAACGCGGCCTCCTGGACGACACCCTGATCCTCTTCATGAGCGACAACGGCGGCAACGCCGAAGCCGGCGCGCAAGGGCGGACCCAAGGCGATCCCAGTCAGGGCGGCTCACAATGGTTCTGCGGCGAGAGCTGGGCCTACGCCCAGAACACGCCCTTCCGCCTCTACAAGCACTTCAACCATGAAGGCGGCATCAGCACGCCGCTCATCGCCCACTGGCCGGCGGGCATCGCCGCGAAGAACGAATTGCGCCGCCAGCCGGGGCACGTGATCGACGTGATGGCCACGGTGGTCGACGTCGCCGGCGCCGCCTACCCGAAAGAGTTCAACGGCAAACCGATCCTGCCGATGGAAGGACGCAGCCTCGTGCCGGCGTTCGCCGACCGGCCGATCGAGCGCGAAGCGCTCTACTGGGAACACGAGGGCAACGCCGCCGTCCGCGTCGGCGACCTCAAGCTCGTCCGCCGCGGACGGGACGGGCCATGGGAACTTTTCGACCTCGCGGCGGACCGCACCGAACTGCACGACCTCGCCCAGAGTCAGCCCGAAAAGGCCAAGGAACTTGCCGCGCTTTGGAAAGCTTGGGCTGAGCGCGCCCACGTGCTCCCCGCTCCCGGCGCCGGCGGCAAAAATAAGTCCAAAAAGAAATAAGGCCATGTTCGGCGGAAAATGCCCCTTCGGCCACAAGCCGTCCGACCCCTTCAAGGAGAAGCGTGAAGCCGCGCCCGTCGCGCGCTACGAGTTCCAAGGCGAGCAGATACCCATGATCCTGCGGCACGCCGAAGTCCGGCAGGCCGCGAAGGATTGGCAGACCTACAGTTCGGACGCCCCCTTCCGCGTGCCGATCCCCTCGGAGGAAGAAGCCCGCTCGGTGCGCCAGCTGCCCATCGAGACGGACCCGCCCGAACACGGAGAATACCGCGCGATCGCGGAGCCCTTCTTCCAGCGTCCGAAGCTCCCGGAGATGGTCGCCAAGGTCGAAGCGCTCATCGATGAGCTCCTGCGCGCGGCCCTCGCGCGCGAGACGACCGAGGTCGTGCACGGCTTCGCCCTGCCCATCCAGGCCCGCGCCCTCACCTACCTGCTCGACACCGACGAGCGCGAGGCCGACACCTGGATCGGCTGGGGCGTCCACGTCTTCCGCGTCCGCGGCGGCCTGAAGAAAGGCGTGGAGCTGGAGGACTACCTCACGCGCAAGTTCGACGCGGTCAGCCGGGCGCCCGGCCGCTGCTTCTTCAGCGCGCTCACGCAGGCCCGCTTCCAAGGCCGTCCGCTCACCCGCGAAGAGATGATGGGCTTCGCCAACCTCACCTTCGCCGGCGGCCGCGACACGGTCATCCACACCATCGCCTGCGCCCTCGGCCATCTCGCCGCCAACCCTGAGGCGCTGGCCTACCTGCGCGCAGACCCGAAGCGCATCGTGCATGCGAGCGAGGAATTCTTCCGTTACTTCATGCCGCTGACGCACATCGGCCGCGTCTGCCCCGTCGCCACGTCCGTGCACGGCGAACAGGTCCCCGCCGGCGGCCGAGTCTCGCTCGGCTGGGCCTCCGCCAACCGTGACGAGTCGGTCTTCCCCGAAGCCGACGTCTTCAAGATCGACCGCAAGCCGAACCCGCACCTCTCGTTCGGCTTCGGCGAACACCTCTGCCTCGGCGCCCCGCATGCCCGCCTGCTCCTGCGCACGTTGCTCCAGAAGTGCGTCGAACTTGTCGACGGAATGGAGATTGTTTCGGCCGAGGAACGCACCGAAACCGAGCACTCCTACGAGCGTAAGCTGGGGTATGATTCGCTCGTGCTGAAGTTCCGGCCCCGAGCCTGAACGGGATTGCCAGCCTCCGGCGGTCGGGATAGGTCTCCCTATAGCCCCAACCTTCGCCTCTCGGCGGGGTTTCAAAGGCACACCCCGCCATGTTCGCCTTCAGCCTGACCATCTTCTGGGGAGCGTTCCTGCTCTTCCTCGTCCAGCCGCTGATCGCGCGCTTCATCCTGCCTTGGTTCGGCGGCGGCCCGGCCGTCTGGACGACCTGCATGCTCTTCTTCCAGCTGCTCCTCCTG
>SYID01000147.1 GCA_005798925.1 Verrucomicrobiota bacterium | reverse complement strand
CTCTCCGGCCTGATCACACCGTCCCTCGACGAGATGATCAACGTCGCCCAGGAGCTCAAGCGCGCCGGCATCAGCACACCCCTGCTCATCGGCGGCGCCACGACCTCCAAGGAACACACGGCGATCAAGCTCGCCCAACATTATGACGGCCCGATGGTCCACGTCGGCGACGCCTCCCTGGTCACGACCGTCTGCAGCGACCTCCTCAATCCCGCCAAGCGCGACGGCTTCATCGGCGACCTCCGCACGGAGCAGGCCGAGATGCGCGAGGCCTACGAGAAGCAGCAGCCCGCCGTGGTCATCCCGCTGGCCGAAGCCCGCCAGCGTCCGCTCATCACGACCGCCCCGGTCCAGCCCGCCCCGCGCAAGCCGGGCGTGACGCTCTTCGAACGCATCGACCCCGCCGCGGTGGCCGAGATCATCGACTGGACGCCGTTCTTCGTGACCTGGTCGCTCAAGGGCGCCTTCCCGAACATCTTCAAGTCCGGCAAGTATGGCGCCGAAGCCCGCAAGACCTTCGACGCCGGCCGCGCCGAGCTCGACGACCTCATCCGCACGCAGCGCGTGCATCTCCGCGGCGTCGCCGGCCTCTGGGCCGCGCGCCGCGTGGGCGACGACGTCGAGGTCTTCGGCGACGAAGCCCAGACGAAGAAGCTCGGCCGCTTCCACTTCCTGCGCGACCAGCGCCAACGTCCGAAGGTCGCCACCTGCCGCTCCCTCGCCGACCTGGTGTCCGCCGAGAAGGGCGATCACATCGGCGCCTTCGCCGTGACCGCCGGTCAGGAGATCGAAGACTACGCGGCCTCCTTCAAGCAGACGGACCCCTACCGCCAGATCATGATCCAGGCCCTCGCCGACCGCCTCGCGGAAGGCTGCGCCGAGTGGCTGCACCGCGAAGTCCGCAAGGAGCTCTGGGGCTACGCTCCGGACGAAGCCCTCACGGTCGAGGAACTCGTGGACGAGAAATACGCCGGCCGGCGCCCGGCCGCCGGTTACCCGGCCTGCCCGGAGCACACCGAGAAGGCCGAGCTCTGGCGACTGCTGGACGCCGACCGCCTAGGCTGCACGCTGACGGAGACCTTCGCGATGAACCCGGCGGCCTCCGTCTCGGGCCTCTACTTCGGCAACCCTCAGTCGATCTACTTCGACGTCGACAGCGTCGGCCGCGACCAGGTCGAGGACTACGCCCAACGTAAAGGCTGGACGGTCGAGCAGGCCGAACGCTGGCTGCGCCCGGTGCTCGGCTACAAGACCTGACGATGGAAGCGCGCGAACGCGAGAAGCTCGTCGCGGCCGTCGGGGCGGAAGACGCCGCCGCGGTCGAACGCTTCCTCGGCGATTGCGCGCTCTGCCAGCTGGTCGAGGCCGCCGACGGCGCCGACAGCGACTGGCCCGAGTGGGCCCGCGCCGCGGCCGTCCTGCAGCGCTGGCTCGAGGCCGCCGGCCGCGAAGCCGACGCCGAACGCAAGCTAGGCTACCTGCGTTGCACCGTCGAAGCCCAGAGGGCCGTCCCCACGGCGCTCCGCCCCGCCCTGCCGCAGTCCGTCGCGCGCATGCTGAAGGATTTCGGCTTCGCGGAGTGAAGCGGCGCGGTCGCGCCGCGGGGGACCTGCTGGCATGGTGAACGGCTACGAAGCAACGGCGTCATGAGGTAGGGGCGCGACGGCGTCGCGACCGCTCGCGGACGGACATGCGATATCATTGTGCCTAGCTAAGGCCCGACGACTTCCCGCCGACGGGTTCGAACGGCGGCAATGGCAATCACCGCCCTGTCGTCGACACAGCTATGTCGTGACGCGGTCCCGACCCTACCCGCCACCTGAAGTTCGTCTCTTCCATTCAGTCCTCAACGCAGCCCTCCATCCAGTCCTCCATTCAGTCCTCTATCTGTGCTTCGCCACTTCGGCGCGGGCCTTGGCGATCACGTCGGCGAGCTTCACTTCGGCCCCGCCCTGGCGTTTGCTTTCGTCGGCGGCTTCCATGAACGCATACAGCTCGAGCGTCTCTTCCGGCGTCACCGGCGCCTTGCCGGTGCGGAACATCTTCACCACGGCCTCGAGCAGCACCTCATACCCGTCGAACTTGCCGATCGGAGCCTCGCCCTTCTCGCCGACGGCCAGGCCGCCGTAGGGTCCGCCCTTGGCCTTGCGGTCGGCCTCGCGATAGACGCCCACGCGGCCGTCACCCCAGTCGCCGGTGACCCGGATGAAGCCTTCCGGGGTCTGATCGCGCTTCACCGAGACGCAACCCGTGCCCATGACGGCGTAGAGGCTTTCGCAACCGTGGACGCCGTACCAGTAGAGGTCGGGGTGATGCGGCTCGAGGCTGGCCGGGCTGGTCGTATAGGCCGTCTTGACCTTGCCGACCGAACCTCGCGCGACCGCCTGGGTGCTGGCGGCGAAACGGAGCGACGAGGAGCAGAAATACGCCACGCCGGCCTGCTTCGCGGCCTCCTGGATACGGATGACGTCCGCCAGCGAGCCCGCGATCGGCTTGTCGATGAAGACCGTCTTGCCCGCCTTGAGCACCGGCAGGACCTGCTCGAGATGGACGCGGCCGTCGTTGGATTCCAGCAGCACGCAATCGACCTGGGCGCAGAGCTGCTCGATCGAGCCGACGATCTCGACCCCCATGCCCCTGAGCTTCTCGGTGTATTCCGGGACGCGGGTCGTGCTCTCCGGGATGTCCTTGCTGCCTTGGGCGAAAGCGTGCGTCACGCGGAAGCCGGCGAACTTCGCGGCGTCGGCGGGGTTCTTCGGACCCTTGTTGAAGACCGTCGTGAAGGCCACCACGTGCGAGGTGTCGAGGCCGATGATACCGACCTTCTTCGTCGGCTCTTCGGCGCACAGCGACGTGACGAAGACGACCGCGACGGCGGCCATCCGGGAGAGGCGGAAGAGGGGCATGCGTCTGGTCTAAGCGCCCCTGCGGGCCTGACAAGCCCGCGGGGGCGCGGTTAACGCCGGGCTTCGAGCAATTGCCAGACCCTCCAGGCCATCAGCAGGCCGAGCGTGGTCCAGAGCACGCCGAGCACGCGGTCGACCCGGCGGATCGTCGACGCATCCTTCAGCCCCACCCGCAGGCGGTCGCCCAGGAAAGCGTAGCCGCTCATCACCCCGACCTCGGAGCCTAGCGCGCACAGCAGCAGCACGCCCGTCGTCGACCACGCGAACCCATCGGTCGGCACGCCAGCGGCCTGGATGATGACCAGGAAGAAAGGGATGGTCTTCGGATTCGAGAAGTTCACCCACGCCCCGCGCAGGAAGAGCCGGCCGGCGGAGCCCTCGAGCCCCGCGGACTCCGGCAGGCTCGAACGCGGCCGCGCGAGGTGCCGGCCGCCGAGATACAGGAAGTACGCCATCCCCGCGGCCGCGACCACGGTCAGCGCATGCGGGGCCTGCCGGGCCAGCCACTGCGTGCCGAAGAGCGCGAGGAAGAGATGCGGCGTCTCGCCGCACGCGAGCCCGAGCGTGTGCCAGAAGGCGCGACGTTTGCCGTGACGCAAGGCGGTCTCGATCGTCGACAGCGCCGCCGGCCCGGGCGAGAGGCTCGCGGTCAGGCAGGAGGCGATGAGCAGGCCGACGTTCATCCCCGCTCAGCGGAGGGACTGCTTCCAACGCGCGATCTCGCGGGCGACGGCCTTCGGGCCCGGCATGCCCGTGTTCTCGCGCGCGGCGAACCCGCGCCGCAGGCTGAAGACCTCGCGCCAGCCCTTCGTGAACGCCTTGTCAGCGGTCCGCGCGGCTTCGTCCGAGACCTTGTCCAGCGGCACGCCGGACTGCTCGGCCAGCGCGACGAGGCGGCCGACCGCGTGGTGGGCGTGGCGGAACGGCATGCCCTTGCGGACGAGCCAGTCGGCCAGGTCGGTCGCGAGGAGCGCGGGATCGGAGGCGGCGGCGAGGCAGCGCGCCTTGTGGAACTTCGTGCCCGCGAGGGTGGCGTCGGCGACGGCGACGGCCAGGATGAGCTGGTCCGCGGCGTCGAAGAGCGGCGGCTTGTCGTCCTGCAGGTCGCGGTTGTAAGTGAGCGGCAGGCCCTTGGTGAGCGAGAGGAGGTGCGTGAGCGAGGCCTGGAAACGGGCGGCCTTGCCGCGCAGGAGCTCCATCGAGTCCGGGTTGCGCTTCTGCGGCATCAGCGACGAGCCCGTCGAGAAGGCGTCGGGCAGGCGCGCGAAGCCGAACTCGGCGGACGACCAGAGGACCATGTCCTCGGCCAGGCGCGAGAGGTGGACGCCGCAGAGGGCGGCCGCGAAGCAGAACTCCGTGGCGGGATCGCGGTCGGCGACCGCATCCATCGAGTTGCGCGTGACCTGCGGGCGGCCCTTGGCGTCGACGAAGCCGAGGAGCTTCGCGGTGACTTCGCGGCGGATCGGCAACGTCGTGCCGGCGATGGCGCCGGAGCCCAGGGGGCACCAGTTGGCGGCGGCCTTGGCGGCGGCCAGGCGCGCGCGGTCGCGGCCGAACATCTCGGCGTAGGCGAGCAGGTGATGGGCGGCGGAGACCGGCTGGGCGCGCTGCAGGTGCGTGTAGCCCGGCAGGATCACGTCGGCGTTGGCCTCGGCGAGCTTCACCAAAGTCCTGAGCAGCGAGACGAGGGCCGCGTCGGCCGCGTCGCACTGGTCCTTGAGCCAGAGACGGACGTCGGTGGCGACCTGGTCGT
>SYID01000146.1 GCA_005798925.1 Verrucomicrobiota bacterium | reverse complement strand
TCATCACGTCACGGAACTGCAGGCCGAACTCGATCCAGCCGGCGGTGTGCTCGGTGTGACGATAGGTCTGGTCACCGGCGAAGAACAGGAGGTCGGGATTCTGGCGAACGAGATTATCCAGGATCTCCGGCCGGGCGCCGGTCGTACGGCTGGAATTGCAGGACATGTTGGCGACCACGATCGACTCCTTGTCGGTCGGATCGCGTCGGACGAGGCCGGCGAACTTCGCGGCCTCACCGTGACGCACACGGTACGCGACGTCCTTCGAAGCATCCCAGCCTTCGACGCGGAAGTGGGCGCTCCAGCCGGGAAACCGCACCGGGGCCTGAGCGATCTCGACCCAAGCGTCACCGCGCTTCACCTCGAGCCGGGCGACCTTCGCCTCTTCCGGATAGAGCGGGTAGAGCTGAGCCGTCAGCTTCAGGACGCCGGCCTGCTGGGTGTAGAGCGCGAAAGCGATGACCTGATCGCGGGCGACGAGCATCGTGGGCGGCGGAGTGCCGCCACCCTTCTTGCCCTTGGCCGGCGGTTTCTTGTCCCACCACGCGCCAGTCGCGAGCGAATCCAGGTTCGGGAAATCGGCGCCGAAGGGCTTGAGCGTCTCCGCCGGCGGGACCGGGGCGGCGGAAAGGACGGCGGCCAGCAGGAAGCAGAGGAAGTGGCGCATCGGAATCAGGGGTTGAGGTGGGATGGACTGTTTATTAAGGCTTTCAACGTGCGAATCGACCCCGAACTGCGCCAACGCCTCAATCCATGGGATTGGCTGGTGCTCGTGGTCGCCGTGGTGTCCCTCCTGCTGGTCGTGCTCGAGACGTTCCTCCACGTCCCTCCGAGCGTCCTGTCGGTGCTCCGCTTGGTCGACACGCTCTCGTGCGTCATCTTCCTGGCCGACGTCTTCGTCCGCTGGAAACGCGATGATTTCGCGGCCGCTTACTGGCGTTGGGCATGGCTCGACATCCTGGCCAGCATCCCGTTCGAGCCGGCCTTCCGTTCCTTGCAGGCGATCCGTATCTACCGCTTCATCCGCCTTTTCCGCATCCTGAAGAAGCTCAATACGCTCACGAACGGCACCTCGCTCAACGAAAAGCTGCTCGCCCTGCCCGGCGTGGCCATCGTCATGGTCTTGTTCAGCACCATGCTCATCGTCGAGGTCGAACGGACCGCTCCCGGCGCCACGATCAAGAACGGAGGGGATGCGCTCTGGTGGGCGCTCACGACGGTGACGACCGTCGGCTACGGTGACACCTTCCCGGTCACGGGCGAAGGCCGGCTGATCGCCTCGGTGCTCATGCTCGTCGGCATCGCCCTCTTCGGCTCGATGTCCGCTATCGTGACCTCGAAGCTCATCCTCCCCAAGGAGACGCGCGATCACGAGGAACTCCGCCGGGAAATCCGCGACCTGCACGCGGAGATACGGGAACTCCGCCGGCGGTTGCCTGACAAACCCGACGAACCCCATGCGTAAGACCCTGTTCGCTCTCGGCCTCCTCGCCGTCATCGGCGTGGGCGCCTACCGTTTCCTCAGCCCCCCAACCACCCCCCGCTCGCCGGTCGAAAAACTTCGCTCCGCCGTCCCGCCGGAGACGATGCGCGCCCCGAAGCCGACCCAAGGCAAGCCCCTCGTCGCCGCACGCGCCCCGATCGCGGAAAACCCCAAGAAGGCCCAATGGGAAGAGCGCTTCGATGACCTCAAAGAAGAAGGGCGGCGGATGCGACAGGCCTTGATGGAATCCGACCCGCGCGCGGCAAAAGCCTATGCGGCCCTCGCCCAGCGCCCGGATTACCGTCAGCTGCTGGATCGCCGACACCAGATCGAAGCCGAATGGGCCAAGGCCCCGGACGACCAACGGGACGCGATGCTCGCGGAGATGAACAGCCTCCGGCAGCAAGGCGTCGCCTTGATCCTGGCGGAGATCGCCCGCACAGGCGAAGCGTCCGGCGCCGGCCCTGCAAGCGGCGTCCCGCAGGTCACGAACAATCCGGCGATCGCGGCCCCTCCCGCCGCGCCGTCGGCGCCGCCGGTCTTCGAGTAGGCCGGGGTCAGGAGCCCCAGCTGAACCTTTCGGGCACCCAGGCATATTGGTCACCCTTAGGGACGACCGTGCCGATTCCCGGCCACGGCAGATGGAAACCGAACGCGCGGCTCTTCTCCTTGGCCATGCGCGCGAAAAGCGTCCGGCGTGTCTTGACCGCGGTCTCAGGATCGTGGTCCATCGCGACGGTCCAGCCGACGTTCTCGAACATCAGCACGTGATGGTGGACGACGTCGCTGATGTGCACGAGCGACTCATCCCCGGAACGGATCTCGAAGCAGGCATGCCCGTCGGTATGGCCGGGCGCCGCGAGGACGGTCACGGCGTCATGGAACAGCTTCTGGCCGTCCTTGGCGATGACGAGCTGGTCCTTGAGGATGTCGAAGTTGCGGCAGATGGTCTTCACCATGTTCGGCAGCGGCTTCTTATCGCGCTTGGATTTGGAAAAATCGGGGTTCGGGCCGCGCCAGAAATCGTATTCTTCCTGCAACAGGTGGATCTTCGCGTTCGGGAAAGCCGGCTTGCCGTCATCGACGAAGCCGTCGAGGTGGTCGGAATGCGAATGGCTCAGGAAGCCGGTCGTGACCTGCTCGGGCCTTATGCCCAGCTGACGCAGGCCTTCGGCCAGCCAGCCGAAGTTCGGATTAGGATGACGTTCGCCGAAGCCGGCGTCGATCAGCGCGACTTCGTCGCCGATACGCAGGCCCATGATGTTCACGTAGAGCGGCAGCGCATCCAGGCGCTCGCGGTTGAACTCGAGCGCGGCCTTCATGGTCGGACGGTCCGACTCCGGCCACATGAGGTCGAGGCCCTGCCGGAAGAGCATGTGTCCGTCGCTGATCGAGAAGGCCTCGATCTTGCCGATGTTGAACCTGTAGACGTAAGGATTGGGCGGACGCTTGGCCGAGGCCGGCATGGGCGCGTCGGCCGCGGCCAGGCGGGAGGTCGTCGCGAGGCCGGCCAGCGCGAAGGCGGCGGCCCCGAGGAATTCACGGCGGGACGAAGGCAATGGTGCGGAAGCCATGGGGGTGCTTCCGAACCTAACCCGCCGCCCTGCCGCCTCCAGCCCAAAGGTGAGGCCGATACCTGAGGCCGACGAAGACGATACGGGTTGAAACCCGTTCCGCCTGGCGTTGTCTCAAGACCAGATGCGTCGCGCCCTGCAACTCGCCCTCATCCTCGGCCTGAACGCCGCGGGGACCGTCCAAGCCGAGAAGATCCAGTTCAACCGGGACATCCGACCGATCCTGTCCGAGAACTGTTTCAGCTGCCACGGCTCCGACGAGAAAGCCCGCAAGGCCAAACTGCGGCTGGACCTCCCCGAGGAGGCCAAGCGTGAGCACAAGAACGGGACTCCCGTCATCCCCGGCGACCTGGAGAAGAGCGTGATCTGGGAGCGCATCCTTTCGACCGACGAAGACGAGGTGATGCCGCCTCCGAAGTCCCACCTCTCGCTCACGGCGACGGACAAGGCGAAGATCAAGGCCTGGATCGAGCAAGGCGCCGAATACGAGGAGCACTGGGCTTTCGTGGCCCCGAAGCGGACCGCGCCGCCGGCCGGGAACAAGCTGCCCGCCATCGATTACTGGGTCAACAGACAGCTGACCGAAGCCGGCCTGCG
>SYID01000145.1 GCA_005798925.1 Verrucomicrobiota bacterium | reverse complement strand
GCGGGCGATGACGCCCGCCGATTTCGCCGCCCTCGCGGTCACCGCGCCCGATCGCGCGCTTTCGCTGCATCGCGTCACGCCCGACGTCAACCGCGTCGCGGTCGACGCCGAGCACCTCGTCCGCCCCTTGGTCGGCGCGATCGATCAGCCGGACTTCCTCGGAGATTTGCTTGGCTAAGAGGGGCTTTTTCGACAGACCTCAGGCATGGCCGAACCGACGCATCCCCCGAAGCCCGTGGACAAGCCATGGGGTCGGGAGCTTTGGTTCGCCGATCAACCGGCCTACGCCGGAAAAGTCCTTGAGGTGAAGCAGGGCAAGCGCCTGAGCCTGCAGTATCACGAGCGGAAGACCGAGACGCTTCACCTGCTTTCGGGAAAAATCCTCCTGACTTTCCGGCCGATCGCTCCGGGTGAGACGCCGGCCCCCTCCCTCGTGACCGCCGCCGACCAGCACATCTGGCTCGCCGGCCAGGCGGTTCATATCCCGCCCCGGACCATCCACCGCTTCGAGGCCCTCGAGGACAGCGTGCTGCTCGAAGTCTCCACGCCGGACCTGACCGATGTCGTCCGCCTGCAGGATGATTTCTCCCGGCCGGCGCGCGACTGACCCTTTTCCTCCCTCATGCGCAAAGTATTGGCTTTTGACCTCGGCGGCACGAAATTCGCCTTCGGCGTCGTCAACGAAGACGGCAGCGTGCTCGGCTCCGGACGCGTGGAGACGTTCGCGGAGAAGGGCCCGCAGCAGGCTTGCGAGCGAGTGGCGGAGGCCACCCGTAAGCTTCTCGCTGAGCTCAGGCTCAAGCCGGCCGACTTCGTCGCCATCGGCGTGGCCTCGCCCGGCCCGCTCGACATCGCCCGTGGGTGCGTCGATGGTTCGCCTAATCTGGGTTCGGCTTGGACGGGTTTCTCGATCACCGGGTTCCTGAGCAATTCCTTCGGCGGCCTGCCCGCCCGCATCGACAACGACTGCAACGCCGCCGCGCTCGGCGAATACCGCTTCGGCGCCGGCAAGGGCAAGAAGAACGTCGTCTACATCACGGTCTCCACCGGCATCGGCGGCGGTGCGGTCATCGACGGACGCCTGATGCGCGGCGCCAACGGCAACGCGGCCGAGCTCGGTCACATCCCGCTCACGATGGACGGACCTCGCTGCGGCTGCGGCAATCCCGGCTGCTGGGAAGTCTACGCTTCCGGCACCGCCATCGCCCGACGCACGCGCGAGGCCCTCGCGGCCGGTCGGCCGTCGAGCATCGTCAAGTTCGCCGGCGGCATCGACCAGGTGACGACGCACCACCTCTTCCAGGCGATGGCCGAAGGCGACGCGCTCGCCAAGGAGATCTGGGCGGAGTCGATCAACTACCTCGGTCGCGGCCTCGGCGCGGTGATCAACACTTTCAACCCCGACGTGATCGTGGTCGGCGGCGGCGTCACCGCGGCGGGCGACGCGCTCTTCGTCCCGATGCGCAAGAGCGCTGACCAGTATGCCTTCCCGCGTCTGTCGGCCGTCTGCTCGATCGTCCCCGCCGGCCTCGGCGGCAACGTCGGCGTCGTCGGCGCCGCGGCCTGCGCCTTCGAGCACGTCAGCTGACGCGCCCCGCCGGTGATGCGCGTCTCCGTCGTCCTCCCGGCTTTCAACGAAGAGAAGCTCCTGCCGGCCGCGCTCGCGGCCGTGAAGGCAGCGGCGTCGGCGTTCACGGCGCGTGGCTGGGACTGGGAATGCGTGGTGTGCGACAATAATTCGACCGACCGCACCGCCGAACTCGGCCGCGCGGCCGGCGCACGCGTGGTCTTCGAGCCGGTCAACCAGATCGGCCGGGCCCGCGACGCCGGCGCCCGGGCCGCCAACGGCGAGTGGCTCATCTTCATCGACGCCGACTCAACCCCCTCGGAGGCGCTCTTCGCGGCCATCGCCGACCAGATCGCCGCCGGCCGCGCGCTCGGCGGCGGCAGCACGGTCGAGCTCGAGCCAGGCACGCCGCGCTACGCGCGCTTCGTCTGCGGGTTCTGGAATCTCTGGAGCCGCCTCGCCGGCTGGGCCGCGGGCTCCTGCGTCTGGGTGGAGGCCGCCGCCTTCCGCGCCGCGGGCGGCTTCGGCACCGAATACTACGCGGGCGAGGAGGTCTTCCTCAGCCGCCGCCTGAAGTCCCTGGCCCGTCGCTCCGGGCGTCGTTTCGTCATCCTGTCCGCCCATCCTTTGCGCACTTCCTCGCGGAAGCTGAAGCTCTACACGGTCACGGAAGCGGGCCGTTTCTTCTTTCGTATGCTCTTCACCGCGGGCCGCGCGGCGAAGCGTCCGGAGAACTGCGAGATCTGGTACGACGGACGGCGCTGAGGCTCAGAGCCGCTGGCGCTTCCACTTCGGGATCGGGAACGCGGTCACCTTGTCGGAGCGCACTTCGACGTCGTCGCGGTGCCGCAGGCGTCTGACCTCGGCGGCGGTGACGATCTCGTAATGCCGCGCGGCGGTGATACGGTCGGCGACCTCCCAGCAGTCCTTCGGGTTGTTGACCCACTTCTCCGGCGGCAGGCGGCTGAGGTCATACGGTTTGGAATAGCTGCGCAAGGTCTTGCGCGGGCCCTTGGCGTATTCGTGGAAGTACGACATCGCGAGCTCCCGCACGCTGCGGTAGACCGGGTCGCGCCAGCGCAGGCAGACGTAGTTGGTCTTGGAGATGGCGCCCCACTTGCCGTCCACGCGGAAGGGCGCGATGACGTGGTCCATGTCCTGGTGCGCGCTGAAGTCCAGGAGCAGGGGAGGGTGGCCCTGCAGCCAGAGCGCGAAGGCGGCCACCATGGCGCCTTCGATGCAATGGGCGCGCCGGTGCTTCAAAGTCTGCTCCACCGAGCGGGCGGTGTCGCCCTCGGGTTCGAAGTTCTGCGGGAAATCGACGAGGAAGTCCTGGATGGCCTGCGGGGTGCGCAGGCGGGCCAGTGTCCGGGCCGCGGGCAGGCTCAGGCCTCTCTGCTGGGCGAGTCGGGTGCGGGCGGCGTACGACATGGTTTTCTGGTCTATCCGCCCGCGCGGATTGCTCAAGGAGCGAGTGCGGCGACGCTTTCGTATTGGCTAACTTCCGGCCCGGCGTTTGCTCGTCTTCGTCCGCCATGCCGATCTTCGATTACACCTGCGCCGACTGCGGCAAGACGAGCGAACTGCTCGTCCGGAGCTCCCAGGAAAAGCCGGCCTGCCCGCACTGCGGTTCGGCGAAGCTCGAGAAGCAGCTGCCGATGGTCGCAGTCAAGGGGCTGAAGTCCGCCCACGTCCACACGAACAGCTGCGGCTGCGGCAAGCCGCGCGGGGGCTGCGGCAACTGAGATGGACGTCGGGCAGCTGCGCGACGGGCTCCTCCAGCTCATCCTGCTGATCATTTCGATCGGCCTCCATGAGTTCGGGCACGCCTGGATGGCCGACCGGCGCGGCGACCCGCTCCCACGTCTGCAGGGGCGCGTCACGCTCAACCCCTTCGCCCACACCGACCCGATCGGGACGATCGCCCTTCCGGCGATCATGATCTTCCTCAGCCCCGGCTTCGGTCTCATCGGCTGGGGCAAGCCGGTCCAGATCTCCCTGCCTGATCCGAAGACCCGGCGGATGGATGACATCTGCATCACCCTGGCCGGGCCGGCCATGAACCTGGTGCTCTGCTTCGGCTTCGCGGTCATCGGCGGCCTCGGGGGCTTCGACCCGGAGACCCAGGAAGTCATCATCCGGTTCCTCGCCGGCGGCATCTTGCTCAATGCCGGCCTGGTGGTCTTCAACCTCATCCCCATTCCGCCGCTGGACGGCTCCCGCCTGGCCGTGCGCCTCGGCCTTTATTCCGAGGAGGTGTTCCTCGCGCTCGCCCGCTGGGGTTTCGTCATCCTGCTCGTCGCGGTCAACCTGCCGTTCTTCCGCGAAGGCATGCATGCCGCCATCCGCCTGCTGGCGACGCCGTGGTTCGGTCTCTGGGACCTGCTCGCCTGACCAACCGGTCACGAGAGGCTTGCCTAACTGCCCTCTTCGGGCGAAGGTCGGGGCATGCAAACCCTCGGCGAACGCCTCCAAGAAGCCCGTCAGCGCCTCGGCGTGACCCTCCGTGAAGCCGCGGAGTTCACCAAGATCCGCACCGATTACCTCCAGGCGATGGAGGCCAACCAGTTCGAGTCCATCCCGCTGGCCGACGTCTACAAGCGCGGCTTCGTGAAGGTCTACGCGAAGTACCTCCGGCTCGACGACGAGAAGGCCGGCGCCGATTTCAACACGCATCACTCCGCCAAGGCCTCCCGCCGTCCGCTCGACGCCGACGTCGACCCGGACGAAGTCTTCGCGGCGGAGACCGGCGGGCCGGCGCTGCCCCTCAACCGCGACGCGCTGATCTACGGCATCATCGGCATCGCGGTCATCGCCATCCTGATCGCGGTTTTTCTCTGAGCTCGCCGTCGTCGGCGGGCGCGCCGGAACCGAAGGCTCCGGAGTTCGCCGCGCCCCTTCCGCCGGCGGGCCGTCCCCACCAGATCACCCTGCGCGCGACCAAGTCCGGCGTGCGCTACCAGCTCATCGAGCTGTCCACGGGCGAAGTCCCCGGTCTCGGCGTGCTTTCCCCTCGCGACAAGCCGCCGGTCATCAACATCCGCGGGCCCACGGAGCTGCGCTCCTCGGCCATCGAACACCTGCGGGTCGAGATCGACGGCGTGCCCTTCGCGCTGCCGGCCGGCCTGACCGGCGCGCTGCCTTGCTTCCTGCCGGATCCGTTCACGTCGCCGCCCATCCCGGCGCCGGTCCGGGCGGGGCGCTGAACGCGAGGGGGTTGACCCTCCGCCGCCGGCGGTTATCAATGAGGCCGCAGTGTCCCCGCGCCTCGAACATCGCGTCCTCGTCCTCAACCGTCTCTGGCAGCCGGTGAACATCGTCGGCGTGCTCCGCGCGATGAGCCTGCTCTTCCGCGGGAGGGCGTCGGCCATCCACGCCGACCCGGCGGGCCACCGCGTCCTCGGCGCCGAGGAATGGCTGCGGTTCTCGGCCGAGACACCGCCGCCGCCCGCCGAGGCGGTGCGCTCGCCTTGCATCGTGCTGCGCGTGCCGCGCGTGCTCCTGCTCGGCGAATACGACCGCGTCCCGCGCCGCGAGATCCGGTTCTCCCGGCGCAACGTCTACCTGCGCGACGCCAACACCTGCCAGTATTGCGGGCGGACGTTCCGCGACGAGGAGCTCAACCTCGACCATGTCGTCCCGCGCGACGTCGGCGGCAAGACGAACTGGGAGAACATCGTGACGGCCTGCGTGCGCTGCAATTCGCGCAAGGCCAACCGGCTGCCGGAACAGGCGGGGATGACGCTGCGGCGCGCCCCCGCCAAGCCGAAGTGGCGCCTGGTGGTCGCCTCTTCGCTCTCCGCCGACGAGGTCGCGGCCTGGCGGGAGTTCCTCGAGGTCACGCCCGCGGGTCAGCTGCCGTGGCGCAACTGACGGGCGTTCGCCTTGGTGCGGGTAACCAGATTCGAACTGGTGTATCCACTTTGGAAGAGTGGTGTCCTACCACTGAACGATACCCGCGTGGCCAAGGATGCCCACTATCCTGAGCGGGCCGTCCGGGGTCAAGCCTCGCCCTCCGGGCCGCCCCCGGAGCGGGTAACCAGATTCGAACTGGTGTCACCACTATGGGAAAGTGGGGTCCTACCACTGAACGATACCCGCGCTTCCGGGAGCAGGCTCAGCCTGGCCGCCGGGGGGCGGGCCGTCAAGCCGGGCTCCGGTGGATCACGCTGATCGAGCCGTTCGTCTCCAGGATGACGTCCTTGGCCTGCTCGATGTTCGCCAGTCCGGCCGTCCGGAGCGCGGCCATGAGCTCGTGGTGGGTGATGCGTTCGCGGTGCATGACTTTCTCCTGGACGAGCCCGTCGCGGACCAGGAACACCGGCCGCCCGACCAACGCCCAATGCACCAGCCGGGAATGGCGCGACAGCACCAGCATCGCCCAGTTGATCGCGATCAGCGTGCCGGCCAGGAAAAGCCCCCCGCCCAGGCTGTTGTCACCCCCGTTCATCGCGTTCTGGACGGTGTTGCTCAGGATCAGCAGGAGGATGAAATCGAACGGGGTGAGCAGCCCGGTCTGCCGGCGACCGGTGAGCCGAATCAGCGCCAGGAGGAAGACATAGACGATGACGCCCCGCAGGAGCAGCTCCCACCAGGGGAGGACGGGCACGAGCATGGCGCCGAGGTCGAAGGCGGCGGGGGCGGCGGGGGCGGGCATGCGTCACGCTAGGCCCGGACCTCGCGCCAGGCGATAGCGTTTGCGCTTCACGCAGGGCGGACTTCCGTCAATCTCCGCCCCATGGCCCGCCCATCCGCTCCCGCCGTCCGCGATGTCCTGCTGATGGCGACGCCTTCGAAGAACGCCGACCTCCGCTGGTTCGGGGGCTTCCACGCCTCCGATCCGTTTCCGGCCTTCAGCGTCAAGGGCCGCAAGGTCGGCCTGCTGCCGGGCATGGAAGTCGGGCGTGCGCGGGAGGAATCGGCCTTCGACGAGGTCCTCAACCTCACCGCGGTCATCGCCGACCTGCGCAAGTCCAACCCGCAGGCCGGCGTGGCCGACGCCATCGTCTTCGCCGCCCTGCAGCGCGGCGTCCATCGCTTCCGCGTGCCCGCCGATTTCCCGGTGGGCCTCTACGAGCGGCTGCGCGCGCTCGGCCTCGCGCTCCATCCGGTCGGCGCCCAGCAGAACGAGCGCGGCGCCCCGGAAGTTTTCCCGCAACGGCTCGTGAAGTCCCAGGCGGAGCTCGCGGGCATCCGGGCGGGTAACGCCGCGGCGGCCGCCGGCTTCCAGGCGGTCGAGCGGCTGCTCGCGGAAGCAGAGGTCGGCCAGAAGGGTCTCCTGCGGTGGCAGGGCAAGATCCTCACGGCGGAGATCCTGAAGGAGGAAGCGCAGGTCGCGATCCTCCGCCGGGGCGGGTTGTGCGACATCGGGCTGATCATCGCCCCGGGCGACCAGGCCGTCGACTGCCACTGCTCGGGGTCCGGTCCCGTCCGTGCCAACGAGCTCATCGTCTGCGACATCTACCCGCGCCACGTCGCCTCGCAGCAATACGGGGACATGACCCGCACGTATCTCAAGGGGAAGGCCAACGCGCGGCAGCGCAAGATGGTCCTCGCGGTCCTCGAGGCCCAGCGGCGGGCGATCAAGGCCATCAAGGCCGGCGTGACGGGCGCCAAGGTGCACACGGTGGTCCAGGAATATTTCAAGTCGCTCGGCTACGTGACCGGCCTGAAGAAAGGAGCCTACGTGGGCTTCTTCCATGGCACGGGCCACGGGCTTGGCTACGACATCCACGAGGACCCGGCGCTCTCGACCCGCAACCCGCGGCCCCTCGTCGTCGGCAACGCCGTCACGGTCGAGCCGGGCCTGTATTATCCGGGCCTCGGCGGCTGCCGCTTCGAAGACTGCGTGGTGGTCACGAAGAAGGGCAGCGAGTTCCTCTCCGCCCATCCCTACGACTGGGAGATCGCCTGACCATGGCCAAGGGGCGGGGCAGGGCCGGTACGCACACGACGCTCACGGACGCCGCCCGCCCGGTGGCCGAAGCCCTTGAACGCCACGGCCGCGTCTCCCGCGGCGTGATCAGCGCCCGCGTGGGCGCGAAGACGCTCTCGGTCAAGGTGACTCCGCTCGCCGGGGCCTTGCGCGTGACGGTCGTCTCGAAAGGCTCCCGCCAGGAACTCCACGTCTACGGCCTCACCGCCGCCCGCGTCGGCGAACTGCTGTCCGGGCCGGAGTTCGCCGGCTACAAGCTGAATTTCGCCGATGCCTGACGCGCCCGCGCTCCTCGCCGAGACCACGGCGGCCGATTGGGCCGCCGCCGGTCCGGGCTGGACGCATCTGCCCTACCTCGCGCGTTTCCGCGCCGACCGGCTGCCGCTTTCCTGGGACGGTTTCTTCGCGGGCCGCCACCATGCGGTCCTCGAAAGCGGCCGCACAGGCAGCTTCACGATCGCGGTGCCGGCTTCGCCGCGGGCGACGGTCTTCTTCGCCGACGGACGCGTCGTCACGCACGCCGACGACGGCGCGCACGAGGAGGCCGCGGAGGCCCCGCTCGCCTACCTCCGTCGCTGGTCGCGCGAGGTCCGCGCGCCCCGCCTGCCCGGCTGGCCGGCCTTCCAAGGGGGGCTGATCGCGCTCCTGGGCTACGAACTCGCGACGCACTTCGAACCGGTGAAGTCCGCTCCGGCCGACGTCCGCGCGCCGCTCGCGGCCTTCCTTGAGGCGAGCGAAGCCTGCGTCTTCGACGCGGCGAAGGGCGAACTGACCGTCGTCGTGCTCTGCCCCGCCGGCGCGCCCAACGCCGCCCTGCGCGCCGCCGGCCCGCGCGCGCGCGTGCTCGCCG
>SYID01000144.1 GCA_005798925.1 Verrucomicrobiota bacterium | reverse complement strand
GGCACGGCGGTGGCGGTGGCCTTTTACCTCCGCCAGACTTCGACGCCCGCGGTCGTGGAGTACGACTTCTCCGAGACGGGCGAGCTGCGCGAACGCCCCAAGGGCCAGGCCTCCACGGGCATCTCCATCCTGCACGTCGAAGGCAGCCTGCATTTCGGCGCGACCCAGGCCTTCCACGAACACCTGCGCCGGGCTTCCGCCGACCCCAACCTCAAGGTGCTCGTGCTGAAGTTCCGCGAAGCCCTCCACCTCGACGCCAACGGCGTCCTGCTCCTGCGCGACCTGGCCGAGACGTTGAAATCCGACGGCCGTCACCTGATCCTCTGCGAAGCCAAGGCCGACACGATGCGGATCATCGTCAACGCCGGCCTCGTCCAGGCGGTGGGCAAGGAAAACGTCTTCCCGTTCGACGACTCCCAGCCCAACCTGGCGCTCGCCCAGGCGGTCCGCCGCGCCCGCGCCCTCGCCGGCGGCGGCGAGGCCGTCCTACGCATCGTGACCGCCCCGCACCCCGAACTCCCCCGGCCCGCCTCGGCCGCCGGCGAAGACTGGCAAATCTGAGCAGGCCCGTGCTTTTCCGACCAAGGTCGGACCAGGCCTGTCGGTTTTACGGCGGTTTTTGAATTCTGGCTTGAAGCCCGCCCCCGGACTCCCCCTTTTGGGGTGGTCTGTTCTCCGGAAAAAGACACCCACTTCCTCTCTCACCATGAGCCACTACAGCGAAATCCAAAAGCACCTCGGCGCCGAAGCCGAAAACCTCCTCGGGTTCAACAACCCGAAGATCAAGAAGGAGCAGATCCACTCCCCTCGCGCGGACTGGGTCGACCACGCCTTCGCCGCCTCGGACCGCAACAACCGCGTCCTGGCCAACCTGCAGCGCCTCTACGGCTCCGGCCGCCTCGCCCACACGGGCTACGTCTCGATCCTCCCCGTCGACCAGGGCATCGAACACTCCGCCGGCGCCTCCTTCGCCAAGAACCCGATCTACTTCGACGGCGAGAACATCGTGAAGCTCGCCATCGAAGGCGGTTGCAACGCGGTCTGCTCCACCTTCGGCGTGCTTTCCAGCGTCTCCCGTCGCTACGCGCACAAGATCCCGTTCATGGTGAAGATCAACCACAACCAGCTGCTCACCTACCCCAACGTCGGTGACCAGGTCATGTACGGTACCCTGAAGCAGGCCGCCGACATGGGCTGCGCCGCCGTCGGCGCGACGATCTACTTCGGCTCCGCCGAGACCAACCGCCAGATCATCGAGGTCTCCCACGCCTTCCAGCAGGCCCACGAGCTCGGCATGGCCACCGTCCTCTGGTGCTACACCCGCAACAACGCCTTCAAGAAGGACAAGGACTACCACGTGTCCGCCGACCTCACCGGCCAGGCCAACCACCTCGGCGTCACCATCTGCGCCGACATCATCAAGCAGAAGCTCCCCGAGAACAACGGCGGCTACCTCGCGATCCAGCAGACGGAGTCCTCGTACGGCAAGATCGACAAGCGCATGTACACGGACCTCGCCTCCGACCACCCGATCGACCTCACCCGCTACCAGGTCGCCAACTGCTACATGGGCCGCATCGGCCTCATCAACTCCGGCGGCCCCTCGGGCAACAACGACTTCGCCGAAGCGGTGAAGACCGCGGTCATCAACAAGCGCGCCGGCGGCCAGGGCCTCATCTCGGGTCGCAAGGCCTTCCAGCGCCCGATCGCCGAAGGCGCGAAGCTCCTGCACACGATTCAGGACGTCTACCTGACGAAGGAAGTCACGATCGCCTAAGGCGACCGGCGTTTCCCGACCAAAGCCCCGGCCACCGCCGGGGCTTTTTGCTGGGCGACGAGGAGGTAGGGGCGCGACGGCGTCGCGTCCGTTCGCCACCAGAGGGACTGTCGAACCAGGCAAGCCATCCGAGCCGATGACGTCCGTCCGCCCACGGACGCCACGCAGTGGCGCTCCTACCCACAATCAAAGGGAGGCCGGAGAGGAGCCAACTCCGCAGCATCCCTCCCGGTCTCCGGTCCCCATTTGCTTTGCCTCGTTTACTATCCGCTAACCGCCAACCGCTATCCGCCGAAACCTCCGCTCATGAGTAAGCCCGGCCATCTCGCGAAGACCGGGCTTACTCGTGAGCTTTTAATTACTTCGCCGGGACGAGGTCGGCCTCGGTCAGCATGGGCTTGCCGACCTCGCCGCGCAGGGCCTTGACCTGCCCGGGCGTGACGGCCGGAGCGGAGTTGCCGAAGTTGTTGCGGACGTAGGTCAGGGCGGCGGCGATCTGCTCGTCGGTCTGATGCGGCAGGGCCATCATCGGCGCGGGCGGAGCATACTGCTTGCCGGAGACGGTGATGGGGCCCTGCAGGCCGCGCAGCTGGATGCGGATGAGGTTCTCGACGGGGCCGTTGACCCAGTTCGACTTGGCCAGCGGCGGCGCGAGGACGGTGCCTTCGCCGTTCGGCCCGTGACAGGCCATGCAGGTCATGAAGGCCTGCTTGCCGGCGGCCAGGACGGCCGGATCGACGTTCGCCACGGCCGCGGCAGCCACAGGCTTGATCGTCGAGATGTCGAGCGGCTTGGGCTCGGCGGGCTTGGCCTTCTTGGGGGCCTTGTCGAGGGTCGCGAGCCAAGCGACGATGTCGCGGACTTCGTTCAAGGTCAGGGCGTCCATCGCCGGCATGCCGGAGACGGGGGCGCTCATGGCCTTGATGTCCTTGCGGGCCACGCGCCAGCGGTTGCCGGCGACGTCGACGTCCACGTGCTCCTTCTCTTCCTTGATGAGGGTGCCGACCAAGGCCCCGCCGTTGACGAGGTCGAGGTTGACGGTGCCGTAACCGGAGACGACGACGGCGCCGGAATTCACGACGGATTCGAGGAGGTAGCGACGGTCGCCACGC
>SYID01000143.1 GCA_005798925.1 Verrucomicrobiota bacterium | reverse complement strand
GGCGGCCTTTTCGTTCTGGGCGGGTCGGGGGGCTTACGAGCAACCGCAGCCGCCGGAGCCGCAGCCACCTTGCTTCTGGGCGGCCGGTTCTTCGGTCGAGCAGCAACCGCCCGCGGAGCCTTCCGTGGAGCAGCAGCCGCCTTCGGAGCCTTCGGCGGAGCCGCACCCGCCGCCACCACAGCAGCCGCCCGCTTGGTGCGGATGGCCGTGGGAGAGCTCGGTGAGTTCGGCGGCGCGCACGGAGACGACCTTGATGTCGAAATGGAGGGTCTTGCCGGCGAGCTCGTGGTTGCCGTCGAGGGTGACTTCCTCGCCCTCGATCTTCTTGATGGTGAGCACGCGCATGCCGAGGTTGGTCTCGGCGTGGAAACGCATGCCGACCTGCGGGGTGTTGGCCCCGAACGCGGTCAGCGGCACCTGCTGGACCAGCTTTTCGCTGTATTCGCCGTAGCCGAGCTGCGGCGGGACGAGCACGCTCTTGGCGTCGCCGGCGGCGAGGCCTTCGATGCCCTGCTCGAGGCCCGGGATGATGTTCTGCGCGCCGTGCAGGTATTCCATCGGACCCCGGTCGCCGGAGGCGTCGATGATGTTGCCCTGGTCGTCTTTCAGGGTGTATTCGATGGCGACGACGGTTTCTTTGGCTGCGCGCATGGTGATTTCGGACCGCTCAGGTTAGGCGTCCGCCGGTCCGAAGCAAGGCGACAGGCATCTAAACCTTGACCGCCCCGCTTCGGCTGGCTTGCCTTAACTTCCTGCTGTTTGGGGCCGTAGCTCAGTTGGTAGAGCGCGTCGTTCGCAATGACGAGGCCGTGAGTTCGAACCTCATCGGCTCCACCAGCAGGACTTGTGACGCTCAGGCCGGCGGGGCGGCTTCGTCGCCCGGCAGTTCCTTGGCTCCTTTGCGGGGACGCCTCACCTCGGGCAAGGCCTCGTGGGCCTGGATGTCGATGGTCGTCCCGTCCGCCAGCTGACGTTCGGCCTTCATCTTCTCGCCTTCGGTGATCAGCTTCTCGGCGTTGTTGTAGACACGCGAACGGAGCGTCTCGAGCGTCTGGTTATACTCTCGCACCGCCTTGTTGAGGCTGCCGCCGGCGTCGGCGAAATGGTCGCTGGCGATGCGCACGCCGTCGTGCAGCTTTTCCGCCAGTTCGATGACCTTCTCCGCGCGCTGCTCGACTTCGACGCGGTCCCACGAGTGGGCGATGGTGCGCAGGACGGAGAGGAGGGTGGTGGGGGTCGCGATGACGACCTTCTGGCCCCAGGCGTTCTCGATCAGGAGCGGGTCGACCTGGAGCGCGGTGCTGAACAGGGCTTCGCTCGGCAGGAAAAGCACCACGAACTCCGGCGACGGCTTGTACTGGTTCCAGTATTCCTTTCCGCCGAGCTTCTTGGCGTGGTCGGCGAGCTTCGCCGCGAAATCTTCCAGCAGGCGCGTGCGTTCGGCCTCGCTGGTCGCTTGGCTGGCTTCGATGTAGGACTTGGTCGGAGCCTTGGCGTCGACGACGATCTTCCGTCCGCCGGGCAGGGAGATGACCATGTCGGGCCGCAGGTTGCCTTGTTCGGCCGCTGTGGAGTTCTGCGTCTCGAAGTCGACGTGCTCCAGCATGCCCGTCAGTTCGGCGACGCGGGAGAGCTGCAGTTCGCCCCAGCTGCCCTGCTTGTTCGTCGAGGTCATGGCCGCGGCCAGCTTACGTGCTTCTTCGGCGACCTTCTCCGAGCGCTCATTGCTGGTCTTGAGCGAGCCTTTGAGCTCGTTGTTGGTGCGGGTCAGCTCTTCGAGCTGGCTCTTGAATGGGGCGAACTTCTGCTCGGCCATGCCGATGAACTGTTCGCGGCTCTGCGTCAGCTGGCTTTGCGCGGCGCTGGCGAAGGCTTCGCGCATCCGCTTCTCGAGCTCGCCGAAGGACTGCTTGGTCTCCTCCAGGCTGCGCTGCGCCGCGGCCTTGGCCTCCTCGGCGCGGGCCAGCCCGGCCTCCGCGGCGTTGGCGCGCGCCAGCGCGTTGTCGCGTTCGGCTTGCAGCGCCGCCGTGTCCTGGGTGCGGCGGCTCTCCGCCGCGGTCAGCAAGGCCTTGGCGCCGGTGAGCTCCTGCTGCAAGGCGAGGTCGGCGGATTGCTGGGGTTGGCTGCGGCGACCAAGCAGGTAGCCGGCATAGCCGAGCGCGAGGCCCAGCAGGGTGGGGACGATGTAATCCATCTGTGATTATGTTAAGAGCGACACTCTGCCCGCCACGGCGCTTTCCGCAACTATCCCCTCGGGTCGCTTTCGATGGCGAGGGCGTTGCCTTGCTCCCAGGCCGCCTCGTAAGCCGCGACGTAATCGGGGGAAGACCAGGCGGGTGAGGCGGGCTCGGCGCCTAGGCCAGCGATGAAGCCGTAACGGATGCCGTGCGAGATCCGTCGGCGCCGGGGATTCTCCCGGGCGTTGCTCCACTCCAGCGCCTGCGTGAACCCCTCGTCGGGTATGGGCTGCCGGAACGACCGCCCGACCTGCCAGGCGACGACCCCGGCGTGGTCGAGGTCGCCGACTTTACGGCCGGCCATCAAGGACGCCGGCGCCGGCGCGCCTTCCCGCCCGGCCAGGATCTGCTCCTGGACCTTCAGGCCGAGCGCCACCCGCCAGCGCTCCTCCATGGTCAGCAGCCCGAAGTCGTAGTCCGGGTCGTCGGCCGCGGCGTCTTTCAGCTCGAGCTTCGCGTAACGTCGCCACTTGGCCAACCAGGCCTCCCACTGGTCGGTGCCGCGGAGCGGCGGTTTGCCCAGCCATTCGGGGATATCTTCGCGCATCGCAGATGCAGGGTTTAATGGGGATAAAGACCGACTAGGCAAGGAAAAGGTGAAATAATGTTCACTAAGCACGCCGGCGTGGCTAGGGTCTTTTCGACGTCCACCCCTGATTTGACCTCAATTAAACCGATTTTTCGTCGAACTATTCTCAGCGTATGGTGTTATCCTTCAGGTACCCTCTTATCCCAGTGATTAGCCCTTATCTGACCCTTCGTGAACGGCGGGCCGCTCTGCCCCTTTTCTGCCTGCTGGCCGCCGCTTCTTGGGCGCCGGTTTCCGGCCCGGCCCAGACCGCGCCCGCCGCCCCGGCCCCGGCCGCCGTCGTCCCCGGCGTCGCCGCCGCGGTCCCGCTCCCCGGACTCAGCGGCTCCGATCAGATCGGCCCGGTCATCTTGCGCGATGAGACCATCGCCCAGGTGCTCGACCTCATGCAGCGCTGGACGGGCAAGTCCATCCTCCGCCCTCAGGCTCTCCCGGCCAGCGCCTATACCCTGTCCCTGCCGGCTTCGATCACCCGCGACGAAGCGCTCCTCGCCCTCGAGACCCTCCTCAACCTCAACGGCATCGCCGTGATCCAGCAGGGCGACAAGTTCCTCAAGGTCGTCCCTAACCTCGTCGCCAAGGCCGAGTCGCCCCAGCTCATCACGGGCTCGGTGCTCGCCCTCCCGCCGAGCGGCCGCATCGCCTCCAAGATCTTCACCCTCAAGCACGCCAACGCGCAGGAGCTCGTGGCCCAGATCGCCTCGAGCCTCAACACCACGCTCGCCTCGCCGCCCGTCTACTTCGGCCGCAACAACGCGCTGCTGATCACCGACTCGATCAGCAACCTCCAGAAGATCGAGACGCTCACCGCGCAGATCGACAAGCCCCAGCTCGACCTGGTGGTGACCAAGAGCTACTCGCTCAAGAACGCCATGGCGACCGACCTCGTCGCCAAGCTCACGGCCATGCTGCGCTCCCCCGCCACCGTCTCCGGCGGCGCGCCCTTCCGCCTCAGCACCGGCACGACCTTCCTCGCCGACGAACGCACCAACCGCGTGCTGCTGATGGGCTCGGCCGACCAGCATGACTTCTTCGACAAGCTGATCGACACGCTCGACCAGAAGTCCAACCCCAACACGAAGACCGACGTCATCTTCCTCCGCCACGCCGACGCGCAGCAGGTCGCCACGCTGGTGACCTCGCTCGTCACGGGGCAGACCACCGCCGCCGCCCGCGCCGGCAACTCGGCCCGCGGCAACACGACCCTCAACCGGACGACCACGCCCGCCCCGACCTCCTCTTCCAGCGCGGCCGCCGCCGCCGCGTCCGCCGCCGCCGGGTCCTCGCAGTACGGCGCCGATGAGTTCAGCAGCAACCTCACGGTGCTGCCCGACATCCGCAGCAATTCCATCGTGGTCTCGGGCACCAACGACGACCTGCGCCTCCTCCACGAGCTCGTCGAGAAGGTCGACATCGTCCTGCCGCAGGTCCGCATCGAGGTCGTCATCGTCGAGGTGAAGCTCTCCGACAACGAGACCAACGGCTTCAACACCCTCGGCCTCACCGTCAGCAACGGCAAGCTCGTCGGCATCGGCGGCACCGGCGGCGGCTTCAACGTCAACGGCGTGCCGGCCACGACCAACACCACGTTGGCCCCCAACAACACCCAGATCAACGCCTCCCAGGGCACCCTCGCGCCCAACAGCAACCTCAGCGCGACCATCGGCCTCAACACCACGCCGCGCAAGGGCGACCTGAAGGTGCTCTCGGTGCCCGCCGTGACGACGACCCACAACAAGGAGGCCACGATCTTCGTCGGCGAATCCCGCCCGGTCATCACGGGCTCCACCATCGCCGCCCAGACCGGCCAGATCACCTCCACGGTCTCGCAGCGCGACATCGGCATCCAGCTCAAGGTCCTGCCCCTCATCGGCAAGGACGGCGCGGTCCAGCTCCAGGTCTCCCAGTCGGTCGAGGACATCCTCGGCACCACCATCCTCGACGGCAACGACCAGCCGATCATCGGCCGCCGCACGACCGACTCCTTCGTGAGCGCGATGAGCGGCGAGATCGTCGTCCTCGGCGGCCTCCAGCGCACCGTCTCGACGAAGTCGACCTCCCGCCTCGGCCCCATCCCGTTCCTCGGCGACCTCTTCGGCTCCTCCACCGTCCTCGAGGAGAAGCAGGAACTCATCATCTTCCTCCGCCCCTACGTGCTCAACGGCTCCGCCGTCGACAACCTCGACGCCATCAGCCGCGCCACCGCCAGCGCCCTCGGTCCGGAGGCCAAGAAGGTCCTCGACAACGTCCCCGGCAAGGCCCCCGCCGCCCCGGCCCAGAAGTGACATGCTCACCGTCGACCGGCACGGACTGCCCTCGGCCCTCGCCGAGCGCCTGAGCGACGAGGCCCGCGCCACGTTCGCGGAGACCCCGCGCGAGGCCCGCTTCAAGTTCCTCGCCCAGACCCTCGGCCTCGACGAGGCCGCGCTCCTCGCCGAGCTCTCCCGCCTCACCGGCCTCGAGGTGCTCGAGGAGCCCGCCATCGATCCGGAAGGGATGAAGATCCTCCCGGCCCGCATCGCCTCCGAAGCCCAGGTCGTGCCCACCCTCCGCCCCGGCGAGGAAGGCCGCCTCCGCCTGGTGACCTCCCTTCCGCCCGACGCCGACACGACCGATTGGATCGCGACCTTCTCGCCCCGCCGGCCCCTCTGGTTCCTCGCCCCGCCCGAACGCGTCGCCGCCCTCATCAACGAGAACTACGGCGTGGGCTCCGGCAGCCTCGAGGACGAAGGCGACGACCTCCCCGCCGCCGACGCGGTCTCCGACGTCGAGGCCGACCAGGACGCCGCGGTCGTCCGCTTCGTGACCGAGGTCCTCACGCAGGCCGTCGCCGAAGGCGCGACCGACGTGCACTTCGAGCCGCAGGAGACCAACCTGCGCATCCGCTACCGCGTCGACGGGATCCTCATCCCGATCCCGCTGCCCGACAACCTCGCCCGCTTCCAGGACGCGATCATCTCGCGCCTGAAGATCATGGCCCGCCTCAACATCTCGGAGCGCCGCCTCCCGCAGGACGGCCGCATCAACTTCCGCGACGGCAAGAACGTCCTCGATATCCGCGTGTCCACGATCCCGACGATCTACGCGGAGTCGGTCTCGCTCCGCCTGCTTAACCAGCGCAAGGAGGCCTACAACATGGACCGCATCGGGATGAACGCCGAGGAGCAGGCCGCCGTCCGCAAGGTCCTCGACTACCCGCACGGGATCATCCTCGTCACGGGCCCGACGGGCTCCGGCAAGTCCACCACGCTCAACGCCTTCCTCCAGGCGATCAACTCCCCCGACATCCGCATCGTGACGATCGAAGACCCGATCGAGTACGAGGTGCCCGGCGCCAACCAGGTGCAGACCCGCGCCGAGATCGGCCTCACCTTCGCCGGCGCGCTCCGCAGCACGCTCCGCCAGGATCCCGAAGCTTCCTTTACGCTTATCGCGGCAGGTACATTGCACCAGCTGCGTGGCAGGAGCCCAACCTTTCGCATGCCCACAACTGGCTGCTGGATTTTGCAACGCGGCTGGGATTGCCCGGCCTGCTGCTGGCGGGCGCAATGCTGGCCGGCTTTGGGCAGC
>SYID01000142.1 GCA_005798925.1 Verrucomicrobiota bacterium | reverse complement strand
TTCTCGCTCCTGATGGGCGAAGGCCGCGTGATCGGCCAGCAGGTCGCCAAGCACCCCGCCCTGCGCGCCATCGGCTTCACCGGCTCCCGCGTCGGCGGACGCGCCCTGATGGACACCGCCGCCGCGCGCCCGACGCCCATCCCCGTCTACGCCGAGATGAGCAGCGTCAATCCCGTCGTCCTGCTCGAAGGCGCCCTCGCCGCCCGCGGCGAAGCCATCGCGACCGGCCTGGTCGGCTCGTGCACGCTCGGTGTCGGCCAGTTCTGCACCCAGCCCGGCCTCATCGTCCTCGTGCGTTCCGCGACCGCCGAAGCTTTCGTCGCCAAGCTCTCCGCGCTCTTCACCGAATGCGCCGACGGCGTCATGCTGACCGCCGGCATCCATCAGGCGTATCAGAAGGGCGTCACGGCCCGCGCCGCCCAGGGTGGCGTCAAGGTGATCGCCCAAGGCAAGTCCAGCGGCCAGCCCAACCGGGCCGTCGCCACGCTCTTCGCGACCGAAGCCAAGACCTTCGTCGCCGACGCGTCCCTCCAGGAAGAGATCTTCGGCCCGAGCTCGCTCGTCATCTGGTGCGCCGACCGGGGCGAAGTCGACGCCGTGCTCGGCGCCCTGCACGGCAACCTGACCGCGACCGTCCACGGCACCGACGCCGAACTCGACGAGCACGCCGCGCTCATCGCCCGCCTCGAGGCCGTCGCCGGCCGCGTCGTCATCAACGGCTTCCCCACCGGCGTCGAAGTCTCGCACGCCATCGTGCACGGCGGCCCTTATCCGTCGCTCTCGGACGGCCGCACCACGTCCGTCGGCTCCAACGCCATCTACCGCTTCACCCGCCTGGTCTGCTTCCAGAACTATCCGGACGCCGCCCTGCCCGCCGAACTGCGCAACGCCAACCCGCTCGGACTCTCCCGCCTCGTCAACGGCACCCGCTCGAATTCTGCGCTCTGACCTAACCGCCAACCGCTAACCGCTTACCGCTTCCATTCATGTCCCCCCTCGAACTCCAGAAGGTCCTCTCCTCCGGACTGCTCTCCTTCCCGATCACCGACTTCCAGGCCAACGGCGACTTCGACGCCGCCGGCTACGCCAAGCGCCTGCGGTGGCTCGCGCCCTACGGCGCCACCGCGCTCTTCGCCGCGGGCGGTACGGGTGAGTTCTTCTCCCTGGAGCCCAAGGAATACTCCGCCGTCATCAAGACCGCGGTCGACACCTGCGACGGGCTCGTCCCGATCCTCGCCGGCGCCGGCGGCCCGACGCGCGTGGCCATCCAATACGCGCAGGAAGCCGAACGCCTCGGGGCCAAAGGCATCCTGCTCCTGCCGCACTACCTCACCGAGACCAACCAGGAAGGCGTCGCCGCGCACGTCGACCAGGTCTGCAAGTCCGTCAAGATCGGCGTCGTGGTCTATAACCGTAACGTCTGCCGCCTCCAGCCGCACCACCTCGAGAAGCTCGCGGCGAACAACCCGAACCTCATCGGTTACAAGGACGGCTTCGGCGACATCGAGCTCATGGTCTCGATCCGCCGCCGCATGGGCGACCGCTTCAGCTACCTCGGCGGACTCCCGACCGCCGAAGTCTACGCCGCCGCCTACAAGGCCATGGGCGTGCCGGTCTACTCCTCCGCGGTGTTCAACTTCATCCCGCAGACCGCGATGGATTTCTACCACGCCGTCGCGAAAGAAGACCACGCGACGCAGAACCGCCTGCTCGACACCTTCTTCCTGCCCTATCTCGAGATCCGCAACAAGAGCGCCGGCTACGCCGTGAGCATCATCAAGGCCGGCGCCACGATCGTCGGCCACCCGGCGGGTCCCGTGCGCGCCCCGCTGACGGACCTCAAGCCGGCCGAAGCGGAGCAGCTCGCCGCCCTGATCGCCAAGGCCGGCGTCAAGTAAGCCCGGATGCGCGAGCCCGAGCTCCAGTCCGCGGTCTCCAAGGTCAAATGGCGGGTCCTCCCGCTCTTCGTCGTGATGTTCATCGTGAACTACATCGACCGGGTGAACATCAGCTTCATCAAGGAGCAGCTCGGCGCCGAGCTCGGCATCGGCGACCTCGCCTACGGCTTCGGGGCCGGACTCTTCTTCTGGGGCTACGCCCTGCTGGAAGTCCCGGCTAATCTCGCGCTCGAACGCCTCGGCGCCCGCCGGTGGCTGACGACCATCGCCGTGGCCTGGGGACTGCTGGCGACCGCGCTGGCGTTCGTCCGCAATGAGTATGAATTCTACGCGCTGCGCTTCGCGCTCGGCGCCGCGGAAGCCGGCTTCTTCCCGGGAGTCGTCTATTACTTCACCCGCTGGCTGCCGGCCGCCGACCGGGGCAAGGCGATGGCCATCTTCCTGAGCGGTTCCGCGATCGCGACGATCATCTCCGGCCCGCTCTCGGCCTTCCTGCTGCAACTCAGCATCCCCGGGCTGCAGCCCTGGCAGTGGATGATCGTCCTGGAAGGCGCGTTCTCCGTCCTGATGGCGGGCGTGCTCTGGCTCCTGCTGGAATCGGACATCGGCCAAGCCCGCTGGCTGACCCCCGCGGAACGCGAGGCGCTCGACCGGACGCTGGCCGCGGAACGCGCGAGCGCGACGCACCCCGGTTCCGTCGACAAGCTGACCTTGCTCACGTCGCCCATGGTCCTCGGCTTCTGCGGCATTTATTTCGCGATCCAACTCACGATCTACGCCGTCACCTTCTGGCTGCCCGCGATCATCAAGGAGATGCTCGCGACGCCGGCCCCGCACGGCGGACTCCTCGGCCTGACCGAACAGTTCGTCCGCTGGCTCGGCTACGCCGACCCTAAGGCCGTCGCGGCGATGTCGGGCGGCTTCCTCAACTCGCTGCCCTGGATCGTCTCCATCATCGGCATGATTGTCGCCGCCCATGCCGCCGCTCGCTGGAAGCACCCGCAAGTCTGGGTGGCGGTGGCCCTCGTCGTCGCCGGAGCCGGCATGCTGGTCGCCGGATTCTCCGCGCCCGCCGTCGCCTTCGGCGCCATCTGCTTCGCCGCGCTCGGCTTCAAGTCGGCGGCTTCCCTCTTCTGGCCGCTGCCGCAGCAAAGCCTCGACCCGCGGATCGCCGCCGCCGGCATCGCCCTGATCAATTCGCTGGGCAATCTCGGCGGCTGGGCCGCGCCCATCGCCTTCGGCTGGATCAAGCAGAACACCGGTTCCGTCTATTACGGCCTCTACTTCCTCGCCTTCACCTCGCTCCTGACCGCCGCCTTGGTCTTCGCCACCCGTCCCAAGCCCCGAGCCTGACATAGCCTGCCGCTGCCCTAGCCCTACCCCCACCCCTACCCCTACCCCTTTCTGTAATGTCCTCCCCTCTCATCCGATCCGTCCGTGTCGTGCCCGTCGCCGGTCATGACAGCATGCTGCTCAACCTCAGCGGAGCGCATGGTCCTTTCTTCACGCGCAACATCGTCCTGATCACCGATGACTCCGGTCGCACCGGCCTGGGCGAGGTCCCCGGCGGCGAGAAGTTCCGCCAGACGGTCGAATACGCCGCGCCCTTGCTCATCGGCAAGCAGATCGCCGGCTACGAACAGCTCTTGGCGGAGATCAGCGCGGCGTTCTCCGACCGCGACGCCGGC
>SYID01000141.1 GCA_005798925.1 Verrucomicrobiota bacterium | reverse complement strand
CGACGGCGCCGACCGGGAGGCCGCCGCCGATGATCTTGCCCATACAGACGAGGTCGGGGACGACGTCGTGCAGGCCCTGCGTGCCCGCGAGGGAGAGACGGAAGCCCGTCATCACTTCGTCGAAGATGAGCACCGTGCCGTGCTTGGTGCACAGTTCGCGCAGGCCGGCGAGGAAGCCGGCATCCGGAAGGATCAGGCCGACGTTGGCCGGGAACGGTTCGACGATGAGTCCGGCGACCTGGCCGGCATTGGCGTCGAAGAGCGCGGAGAGAGCCGGCAGGTTGTTATATTCGGCGACGAGCGTGTCGGCGGCGGTGCCGGGCGTGACGCCGGCGGAGTCGGGATTGCCCTGCGTGAGCGCGCCGGAGCCGGCCTTCACGAGGAGCGAGTCGACGTGCCCATGGTAGCAGCCCGAGAACTTGATGATCTTGTTCCGGCCCGTGTAGCCGCGGGCGAGGCGGATGGCGGACATCGTGGCCTCGGTGCCGCTGTTGGTCATGCGGACCTTCTTCACCGCCGGGACGCAGGACAGGATCAGCTCGGCCATCTCGACCTCGAGCGGGTTCGGGGTGCCGAAGCTCGTGCCGCGGTCGAGGGCCTCGCGGACCGCCGCGCGGATATCCGGGTCGTTGTGGCCGTGGATGGCCGGACCCCAGGTCAGGACGAAGTCCACCAGTTCCTGGCCGTCGGCAGTCGTCAGCCGGGCGCCGTTGGCCGACTTGGTGAAGAAAGGCGTGCCCCCGACCGAGCGAAAAGCCCGGACCGGGGAATTGACGCCGCCCGGGATCATCGAGAGGGCGCGTTGGAAAAGCTGCTCCGAGGTATTCACGGGCCAATCAGATGAAGAAACCGCGGCTCGGGGCAAGGGCTGAGTCAGGCCGGGCAAATCGGGCCGCCCATCCCCACAAAAGCCTGTTCATCCACCAGCCTTGACCTAGCCTGCGCCTACCCTCGATGCGCCGAAGCTCCGCCCTTCCCCGCCTCATCTTCCCCTGGCTTCTCGGGACCGTCCTGCTCTGCGCCGAAACGCCCAAAGACCTCCGTCCTTTCATCGAGAAACACTGCTTCGACTGCCATGACGCCGAGGACGCCAAGGGCGGACTCGATTTCGGCAAACTCCCCGCGGATCTGAGCCAGCCTGAGACCTTGGCGAAGTGGGTACGCATCTTCGACCGCGTCGACCAAGGCGAGATGCCGCCCAAGAAGAAAGCCCGCCCCGAGGCCGGCGAGAAGGCGGCGTTCACGAAAACCCTGGCCGCGACCCTCGTGACGGCCGATCGCGCGAACAAGGCCACGGTCCTGCGTCGCCTGAATCGCAACGAATTCGAGCAGACGTTGAACGACCTGCTCGGGATCAACGAGGAACTCGCCCCGATGCTGCCCGAGGACGGCCGCGCCCAGGGCTTCGACAAGGTCGGGGAGGCGTTGGACCTCTCCTCGGTACACCTGCAACGCGCCATGGACGCCGCCCGCCAGGCGCTCAACGCCGCGATGAACAAGGGCGAGGCGCCGACCAGGCTCGACCAGACCATCGCCTTCGACGCCGGCCGCAACGCTACGCACATCGGGAAGAGCTGGCATAAGCTCGCGGACGACAGCGTCGTGACCTTCAACGAAGCCACCTACCCCGCGCTCATGGCGGAATTCGAGGCGCCGGTCCCTGGCAATTACCGCATCACCCTCCAAGGTCGCGCCTATCAAAGCGACAAGCCCATCATGGTCACGATTTTCTCGGGACCGTTCTTCACGGGGAGTCCGACGAGGCTGCAAAGCGTGCAAGAATTCCCTCCGACCGGCGGCGAGGTGAAGATCGAGATGCCGCTCAAGGCCCGGGACAAGGTCCGGATTTTTCCCGACCTCCGGGCTTTCGACTACAACCTTAACCAGAAAGTAGGTCCCGCTAAATACCCCGGCCCCGGCCTGGCGATGAAGCCCATGCGCGTCGAAGGCCCGCTGCTGCCGCAGTGGCCCGGCCTCGGCCATAAGCTCATGTTCGGTGACCTGCCCAACGCCCCGACCGCCGAAGCTGCCAGGCGGATGAAATACGAGAAGCGCCGCACCCAGCAGATGTACGAAATCACAAACGCCCAACCTTCCATCGACGGCCCGAAGCTGATCAAGGATTTCGTCGCCAAAGTCGTCCGCGTCCAGGCCACTCCGACCCAGGCGGACCCGTATGTGCGCCTGTTCGAAGCCGAGCTCAATAACGGCTCCAACTTCGAGGAATCGCTCGTGACCGCCTACACCGCCGTCCTCTGCTCGCCCGCGAACCTTTACTTCCACGAACAGCCCGGACGCCTCGACGCTTGGGCCGTGGCCTGCCGCCTGAGCTACATGTTCTGGGGCACCGCGCCCGACGACGAGCTCCGCCGGCACGCGGCGAGCGGCGCCCTGCTCAAACCCGCCACCCTGCGCGCGCAGACCGACCGTCTCATCGACGACCCCCGCGCCCGCCGCTTCGTCCGCGACTTCACGGACCAGTGGCTCTCGCTGCGCAACATCGACGCCACCACGCCGGACAAGCAGCTCTACCCTGAATATGACGACGCCCTCAAGGCGGCCATGCTCGACGAGACCCGCCTCTTCTTCTCCGAAATCCTGACGAAGAACCTCAGCGTGACCAACTTCCTCGACTCCGACTGGACGATGCTGAACAACCGTCTCGCCCGCCATTACGGCATCGCCGGGGTCGAAGGGGTCGCCTTCCGCAAGGTCGCGCTCAAGCCCGAAGACCACCGCGGCGGCCTGCTGACGCACGCCAGCGTCCTCAAGGTCTCCGCCAACGGCAACAACACCTCGCCCGTCGTACGCGGGGCCTGGGTGCTCGACCGCATCCTCGGCACGCCGCCTTCCCCGCCACCGCCCGGCACGCCCGGAGTCGAACCTGATATCCGTGGCGCGACCACCCTCCGCCAGATGCTCGAAAAGCACCGCTCCACCGAGAGCTGCAATTCCTGCCACGCCAAGATCGACCCGCCCGGCTTCGCCCTCGAGAGCTATGACGTCGCCGGCGGCTGGCAGACGCACTACCGAAGCCTCGGCCGCCAGTTCAAGTCTCCGCCCGACCTGAAGCGGGTGCAGTGGCGCGTCGGACCACCGGTCGATGCCTCGGGCGTCACCTCCGATGGAAAGACCTTCGACGACCTCCGGGAGTTCAAGCAGAAGGTGCTGCTCGCCGACCCCGAGGCTTTCACGCTCGCGCTGACCCGTAAGCTCGCCGCCTACGGCAGCGGCCGCGCGATGGGCTTCTCCGACCGCGAGGAACTGCGACGCATCGCCCACGTGACCTTCACGCGCGGCAACGGCCTGCGCGACCTCCTCCACAACCTCGTCCAGAGCGATCTCTTCCTGACCAAATGAACGCCCCGCACATCGCCACCAAGACGCGCCTCGACCGACGGGCGTTCCTCCGTAGCGCCGGCCTGCTCCTGACGCTGCCGTGGCTCGAGGCCATGGTCCCCAGCTTCGCCAACGCCGCGGAATCCCGCGCGGCCACGACGCAGCCGCGACGCTTCCTGGCGATGAACTACAGCCTCGGCTTCCACGTGCCGCTGCTCGTGCCGAAGGAAGAAGGCCGCGGCTATACGCCTTCGTATTACCTCGAGCCGCTGCAGGCTCATCGTGAAGACTTCACGGTCTTCTCGGGCATCTCACACGAGGAGCAGAACGGCTCCGACGGGCACACCTCGGAGCTCACCTGGCTGACCTCGGCCAAACACCCGGGCCTGCCGGGCTTCCGGAACACGATCTCGCTGGACCAGCTCCTGGTCCAGAAGCTGAACCCAGACACCCGGTTCTCGTCCCTTGTCCTTTCCGCCGGCAACCATGCCTCGATGTCGTGGACGATGAACGGGGTCTGCCTGCCGGCGGAACCTTCCCCCTCGAAGGTCTTCCAACTGCTCTTCGTCGAAGGTAGCCCCGGCGAAGTGAAACGCCAGCTCGCCGACCTTCGCCGCGGACGCAGCATCCTCGACACCATCGGCGAAGAAGCCCGCAAATTGAACGCCAACCTCGGACCGCGCGACAAGGAAAAGGTCGACCAATACTTCACGAGCGTCCGCGAACTCGAGGCACGCCTGCTCTCGTCTTCCGTCTGGGCCACCCGTCCGAAGCCGAAGGTCGACGCCGTCGCGCCGAAGGATGTCGCGGATCGCACGGACATCATCGCGAAGACCCGCCTGATGCATGAGATGATCACGCTGGCCTTCCAGACCGATTCGACGCGCTTCATCACCTACAGCGCCGGAGGCATGAACGCCACGCCCAAGATCGACGGCGTCAGCCAGGATTGGCATAACCTTTCCCACCACGGCCAGGACGAAGCCAAGATCGAAGAGCTCCGGATCATCGAGCGCGCGGAGTTCACCGAGATCGGCCGCCTGCTCGGCCTGCTCAAAGGCGTCAAGGAAGGCCGCGGGACCCTGCTCGACCACACGATCGTCATGGCCGGCAGCAACCTCGGCAACGCCAGCGCCCACAGCACGCGCGACCTTCCGCTGATCGTGGCCGGCGGAGGCTTCCGCCACGGCGCGCACGTCGTCGCGGGCGGCAAGGGCAACGATAACGCCCGCTTCGCCAACCTCTTCGTCCAGATCGCCCACCGCATGGATGTCGGCCTCGAGAAATTCGGCAGCAGCAACGGCCGCAGCATCAAGGGCTTCGAACTGGCGTAAGCCGACCGGAGTCCATCGACAAAAAGGGCCGGAGTCTCGCGACTCCGGCCCGTCTTCGGCCCATCCTAGGGACGCTTACTTCTTGCCGTCGTCGACGACCTCGAAGTCGCCGTCGACCACCTTGCCGTCCTTGGCCTTCTTCTTGCCTTCGGGGGCGGGACCAGCGTCGGCCTGCGGCTGTTCGCCGGAAGCGGGCGGAACGGACTGGGCGGCGGTCATGAGCGCGGTCTGGAGGGCCGTGGCGGCCTTCTCGAAGTCCTCGGCGGTGGCGTCGGTCTTCTTGAGGGCTTCCTGAGCTTCCTTGAGCGCGGCTTCCGCGGCGGTCTTGGCTTCGGCGGGCATCTTCTCGCCGTTGTCGGCGAGGAACTTCTCAGCGGTGAAGACGCCGGCGTCGAGACGGTTGCGGGCTTCGGCGAGCTCGCGGACCTTCTTGTCCTCTTCGGCATGGAGCTCAGCTTCCTTGCGGAGCTTCTCGACTTCTTCCTTGGAGAGACCCGAGGAGCCCGTGATGGAGATCTTCTGCTCCTTGCCCGAGCCCTTGTCGACGGCCGAGACATGCAGGATGCCGTTGGCGTCGAT
>SYID01000140.1 GCA_005798925.1 Verrucomicrobiota bacterium | reverse complement strand
GGGGGCGAGGAGCTTGCCTTCCTTCGTGACCAGGAGCGGGTTCACTTCGACCATCGCGCAATCCTTCTCCCAGTAGAACTGGTAGAGCTTCGTCACCAGCGTGACGCACTGCTTGAAGAGGTCGCCCGAGAAACCGAGCGAGAAGGCGATCTGGCGAGCCTGGAAGGCCTGGAGGCCGACGGCTGGGTCGACCTGCACCTTGAAGATCTTCTCCGGGGTGCGGTGGGCGACGTGTTCGATTTCCATGCCGCCTTCGGTTGAGGCGACGATGACTGGGAAGGACGTCGCGCGGTCGAGGAGGATGGCGAGGTAGTACTCGTCGTCGCGGCCGTCAGGGCGCTTGCCCAGGTTGGCGGCTTCGGTGAAGTAGATCGTCTGGACCTTGCGGCCCGCATCGCCCGTCTGGGCGGTCACGAGGGTGTTGCCGAGCATCGCCTTCGCGTTCTCGAGGGCCTTCTCCTTCGTCGGAGAGAACTTCACGCCGCCCTTGAAGCCGTCGGTGAAGGTACCTTTGCCGCGGCCGCCGGCGTGGATCTGGGACTTCACCATGATCCCTCCGGCGGTGTCGATCTTGGCGAGGGCGCCGTCGAATTCGGCGGCGGATCTGACCGCCACGCCCTTGGGCACGGCGACGCCGAACTGCGCGAACAGTTCCTTGGCTTGGTATTCGTGAATGTTCATGGATGGGGACGGCGGCCGGCGGTTAGCCCTTCAGGTCGGCTTCCTTGGCCTTCAGGTTCTTCTCGATGTCGGCCGTGAACTTGTCGGTGTGCGTCTGGATCTCCTTCTCGGAGCGCTTCAGCTCGTCGTCGGTGACGAGCTTGTCCTTGTTGCCCTTCTTCAGGAGTTCGAGCGCGTCACGGCGCGCGTTGCGGACGCGGACCTTGCCTTCTTCGGCCATCTGGGTCGCGCGCTTGGCGAGTTCGAGGCGACGTTCGCCGGAGAGCGACGGGACCGGGCAGCGCATGAAATTGCCCTGCGGGACGGGGTTGATGCCTAGGTTGGCGGCCAGGATGGCCTTGCGGATGTCATCCATGACGGCCTTGTCGAACGGCTGGACCACGATGGTCTGCGCGTCGGGGGTGGTGATGGCGGCCATGTCCTTGAGGCGCTGGGTCATGCCGTAGGACTCGACGTGCACCTGGACGTTCTCGATCATCCCCGGGGAGGCCTTGCCGGTGTGCAGCGTGGCGAACTCGTGCGAGGTATGGTCGACCGCCTTCTTCATGGCGTTGGCGCCGTCGGCGATGACTTTCTTGATGTCCATAGGGTGGGGGAGGGTGGTGGGTTGTTGGAAGGTCAGGCGACGAGCGTGCCGATGCGCTGGCCGAGGACGGCTTTCTTCACGGCGCCTTTCTCGGACATCGAGAGCACGATGATCGGGAGCTTGTTGGCCTCGCAGAGCGAGAACGCCTCGGCGTCCATGACGCCCAGGCGCTTCTGCAGGGCTTCGGCGTGGGAGACGCGGTCGTAGCGCTTGGCGTCCTTGTGCTTCATCGGGTCCTTGTCGTACACGCCGTCGACCTTCGTGGCCTTGAGGATGGCATCGGCGCCGATCTCGTTGGCGCGCAGGGCGGAGGCGTAGTCGGTGGTGCAGTACGGGTTGCCCGTGCCGGCGACGAAGATGACGATGCGGCCGCGCTCGAGGTGCCGCGTGGCCCGGCGCTGGATGAAGGGTTCGGCGATGCGGTCCATCGGGATGGCGGTCATCACGCGGCACTCGAGGCCGGCTTTCTCCAGGCGGTCCATGAGGGCGAGGCCGTTGATCACGGTGGCGAGCATGCCCATGTTGTCCCCGGTGGTGCGGTCGGTTCCGTTGGCGCGCGCGCCGGCGAGGCCGCGGAAGATGTTGCCGCCGCCGACGATGACCGCGACCTGGGTGCCGATCTTCTGCAGCGAACGGAGTTCTTCGGCGAGGCGGTCGAGGACCGAGCTGTCGATGGATTCGCCGGTCGCGTCGTTGCGCAGGGCTTCGCCGCTGATCTTGAGCACGATCCGACGGTACTTCGGCTTGTTGGCGGAGGTGGCGGGCATACAGGGGAAATGAGCCGAACAAACCCCAGCGTCAACCCCGCCTTGGTCTCGCTTGACTCCGACCCTTGTCTCGCTCTTCAGTCGGGGTGCGCAGACCCGTGGTGTAACGGTAGCACAAGTGATTTTGGTTCACTTTGTCGGGGTTCGAATCCCTGCGGGTCTACGCCCCTTTCGGCCATCCGGCCAAGAAAGAACCCCGGTGGTCCGGGGTTCGCGAAGGGGTCCGTAAGGGCGGCTTAAGCGCGGCCGAGGTATTCCTTATTCTCGGTGCTGACCTTGATCTTCTCGCCCTGCTTGATGAAGAGCGGGACGTTGACCTGGAGGCCGTTTTCGCACGTGACGGTCTTCTGGACGTTGCCGGCGGTGTCGCCCTTGACGGCGGGCGGGGCTTCGAGGACTTCGACCGTGACGGAGGGGGGGAGGTCGACGGTGACCGGCTTCTCTTCGACGAAGAGGACCATGTAGGAGGTGCCGGAGATCAGGAACTCCTTGGAATCAGCCAGGGTGGTGGCCGAGATGTAATATTCCTCGTTCGTGTTGGTGTCGACGAAGACGTAGCTGCCGTCGGCTTCGTACGAAAATTCGAGAGATTTGATGCTGTTGTCGAAGACTTCGAAGCTGACGCCGATGCCGCAGCGGACGGGGATCTTGGCCCCGGTCTTGATGGAGCGGAGTTCCATCTGGACGTAGGAGGCGTTGTTCGGGGGGGTGCGGACGAGGCATTCCAGGACGATGCAGAGCTCGCCGTTGTAGCTCATGATGTTCTTCTTCTTGATGCGATTGACGGGAAGGCTGGGCATGGGAGTAAGGGCGGAGACAAGCGGACGGGCTCGGGACGGTCAAGCCGGAGTTGCCTGAAAGCCGGCAGGGTGGGCCGGACCGCCTGAAAACGGGCTCAGCCCGAGGTCCGTCGCTTATTCGACGGTGAAGAGCACCCCGCCGATCTGGTTGATCTTGATCTTGGCGGCCGTCGCGCCTGCGGCGGCGGCGGTCGCGGCCGCCGCGGCCGCGGCGTTGGCGCCCTCGACCGAGGCGCCGTCGACGGCCTCGACTTCGAAGCCGGTGTAAAGGGTGATCAGGCGGGAGTAGAGGGACTGGAGTTCGGCCTTGGTCGAGACGACCATCTCCACGGTCTTGGCGTGGGTGGTGTTCGGGTAGGTCTTCACGACGAGGTCCCCCGTGGTGTTGTTGGCCACGTTGTTGATCTTCGACTCGATGGCGGCGAGCGGCCCGGGGATCGGCAGCTTGCTCGCGTCCTTGGGATCGAGCCCGCGATTCTGGGAATTGGCGGCGCTCGCACGGTTCGCGCGGTTGGCGACATCGGCCGTCCCGGGCGCGCGGGTGTTGTAGATGCGCAGCTGCTGATTGGAGTCCTTCATGTCGATGACGACTTCGGAGACGATGAAGGAGCCGGTGGTGTATTCCTGGAAGGAAATCGAAAGGATGGCGTCAGCCCGGCCGTAGAAGGCCATATCCGTGTTGGCCACCTTGACGCCGAAGATGCCTTGGTTGCGGATGGCTTTCTTGGTCATCTGCAAGGCCTCGGCTTGGGGCGCGAAGGCGACGGTCGCGGCGAGGACGGCGGCGAGGGCGAGGGGTCTCATGGCGTTAATCCTTTACCCATGAGAAGGCCGAGGCAAGACTGCAACCGATGCTGAGCTGCGAGAACCTCACCGTAAGGGCGGGCGCCGAAGGCCCCGTCATCCTTGATGGCGCCACCGCCCGCTTCCTGCCGAGGGGACTCAACGCCGTCATCGGTCCCTCCGGCTGCGGCAAGACGACCTTGATGAAGGCCATCCTCGGCATCCTGCCTTCCACGGGCGAGGCGCGCCTGGCCGGCCGGCCGATCACCTGCACGGAAGACCTGGTCGGCAAGGTCGGCTTCGCTCCTCAGTTCACCGCGGCCCAGGCCCAGCTCACGGTCGCGGAATCGATCGACTACGCCTTGCGCCTGGCCGTGCCCGACGCCGCCGAACGGACGCGACGGCTGGAGTCCGTGCTCGGCGTCACCGGCCTGTCGCCGCACCGCGACAAACGGGTCTCGGCATTGTCCGGCGGCCAGCTGCGTCGTCTTTCGCTCGGATTGGAGCTGACGCTCGACCCCGCTTGCATGGTCTGCGACGAGGTCACTTCCGGCCTGGATCCTCAGTCCGAGGACCAGATCCTCGCCGTCTTGCGCGAGCTCGCGACGACCAGCGGCAAGAGTTTCGTCTGCATCATCCATAACCTCGGCAAGCTGGACCAGTTCGATTGGGTGACGGTCGTATACCAAGGCGACGTGGTCTTCCAAGGCTCGCCGGCCGAACTGCTCGCCTACTTCCGCATCCCCGACGGCCTGCGTCTTTACGAGGTGCTCAACGCGTCGGACCTCGCCGCCTGGCGCGAGCGCTGGGCCATCCATCAGGCCGAACATCCGGCCTCCTTCGACGCCGCCACCGTCAAGGCGGGCGGCGCCCCGGAGGTCGAGCCCTTGCCCGAGCCGGTCGTCCCGGACGGCCTTTCCCAGTTCGGCACCTTGCTGGCCCGCCGGTTGCGCCTGTTCTTCCGCGACACCGGCTACCTCGGGCTGACCTTGGCGATCACCTTCGGCTTCCCCCTGCTCGTCATCATCTTCAACTTGGACGGCGCCTGGGACGTGCTGAAGATCCCGATGGACCGCAACACCGCCTCGATGGAGGAGGTCCAGCAGGCCTTGCGCGTGCAGATGTCGAACGCCCAGCTGGCGGGGCTCGCCGCCGGGCTCGTCATGTTCCAGGTGATCCTGCTGACGTTGATGGGCGCCAACAACGGCGGCCGGGAGATCTCCGCCGAGCGCATCCTCTACGAGAAGGAACGCATGATCGGCCTGCGTCCGTGGGCTTACGCGCTCTCGAAGGTCGTCTTCGTCTCGATGGTCGCGGTCTGCCAGGGGGCCTGGATGTGCTTCTTCGTGAAGCTCGTGTGCAATTTCCCGGGACCTTGGGCCGAGCAGATGGCCGTGCTCGCCGCCAGCTGCGTCTCGATGTCGGTCGTGTGCCTCGGTTTCTCGGCCATGCTCGCCTCGCCGGAAAAGTCCTCGCTGCTGTCCATCTACCTCGTCGGCTTCCAGCTGCCCCTTTCCGGGGTCGTGCTCGCCTTGCCCCCTGCGCTCACCTGGCTCTGCCGCCCCTTCATCAACGCTTACTGGGGGTGGTCGGGTTACATGAAGTCCATGATGGGACAGCCGCTTTACGACGCCTATACGGCCAGCATGCCCAATCAGAACGCCTATGTCGCCGGCACCACCGAAGCCTTGGTCGTCTTGTTGGTCCAAGGGCTGGTGGGCGTCTGCCTGGTGGTCTTCGGCTGCCAGCAGAAACGCTGGAGCTGAGCGAGTGGGCGGATTCCCTCATGTCCCGCGCCCGCCCGTCGTTTCCCTCATAAGGGAAATCGCTGGAACAAATCATAAATGCCCCTAGGCTCGGGACAGGCCGGTCTTCGGCCCTTCCCCATGTCCAAGATCAACCCTCTCTTTTTCGCGCTCGGCATCCCGGTCGTCGTGATCGTCGTCCTGCTCGCGATCGTCGTCCCGCGCATGGGCGGTGGCGGCCGTTTCGCCGACCTCACGCCGCTGTCGGTCGAGGCTTACCGCAAGGACTGGGCGACCCTGCAGGGCAACAGTTACCGGCTCGACTGCCAGGTCGAGCAGCAGCTCGCCTTCGTCGAAGGCCGCGGGCGCGTGCTCGCCGTGAAGCCCATCGACAAGGATCCCGCCCGCGCGGTCGGACGCATCCCGGTCTTCATCCCTGCGGGCTCGGCCGACTCCTTCGAGGTCGGCCAGCGCTTCAAGTGCAAGCTGCGCGTCACCCGCGACCTCCTGGTCGTCGAAGCCCTCGAACGCTTCTGAGCTTTTTCGTCATGCGCTCCTTACTTCTCGGTGTCCTCGGCTGGTATGCGCTCGTCGCGCAGGGGTTCGCCCAGGCTCCGCCGCCCGGGCCCGCCTCCGGCGGCACCGCCGGCAACTACAGCAGCTCCACCGTCGAGGGCGGCGCGGACCGCATCTTCGACGTCAATACCGACTCCGTCGACCTCGAGAACGGGACGATGCAGTGGAAAGGCACGACGATGAACCTCGGGAACACCCGCACGGTGCGCGCCCGCTTCGAGCGCTACCTTGCCGCGCCGACCGACAACGGCGACATCAAGCGTTACGTCCAGATCCTCGACCAGATCCAGCTGCTGCTGTCCCCGCAATCCCTTACCCAGGCTAATTACGCCCGCAACCAGCAGGAGGCCTTCAACCTGCTCTTCAAGGCGGCCGAATTCGAGTTCGACGCCGGCAACAGCCTGACCATCGCCTCGCAGGTCCAGAAGGCGTGGCGCATGAACAAGGAATACCAGATGCTGGAGATCAGCGCCAATCAGCTCGAGGCCCTGCGCAAGACGCAGGAGTCGGTCATCATCAACCGCGCCGACATGATCGAGATGGCTAACGACGAGCGTAGCCAGGCCTCGGGAGGCAAGGCCAAGGTCGTGACCAAGACCCAGACCGGGACCACCGAGCTCGGCTTGCGCGTCAAGGACGAGGCCCGCACGCAGGCCCAGATCCTGGCCAAGGGCACCCAGATGACCGCGCTCGGCCTCAAGGCCAAGATCGAGTTCCAGTCGCAGATGGTCGCCTTCCTCATGGCCCGTCGCTACCGGCACGCGCTGGTGACGAGCGCCTTCTACCGGGTCGTCTTCAACGGCGGCAGCCAGGACGTCGTGGTCGGCGCCAAGGAGGTGAAGGAGTTCTTCCCGGTGTCCGACTTCGTGCCCACCTTGGAGTCGATCGACATGCTTTCCCGCGAGGCGATCAAGGACGTCGGCAAGGGCATGCAGACCGTCGACGACCTGGTGAAGCAAGGCGAGCTGTTCGGCGCTTTCGAACGCCTGCAGGAGACGTTCTTCCTCGGCGAATTCGAACCGGTGGTGATGCTTTACCCGCAGGAGAAGAAGCGCGAGATGATGGGCCTCTGGAAGGATCTCCGCGAGCTGCAGCGCCTCGGCGACGAGCGCGACCTGGCCAACGTCGAAAGCTACGTGAACAAGGTCAGAGGGCGTGCCCGTGATTTTCCGGGCGCCGGCATCATGTCCAAGGTCAACAACGCCATGAACGCCTCGAACATGTCGCTGCTTTCCGCCAAGGCCGCCGCCCTCGCCGGTGAGAACGCCAAGGCCGAGGCCGCCTTGGAGCGCGCGACCAAGATCTGGCCGCAGAATCCGGCCGTGAAGGAATTCGCCAACCAGGTCGTCAGCCGGCAGGACACGCTGGCCCAGAAGATACCCGAGTTCGACCGGCTCCTGGAGGAATCCAAGTGGCGTGACATCTACAACAAGAAGCTGGAGTTCGCCCTGGCCCTCGCGCAGGACAAGGAGCGCTCCGAGAAGCTCCGCAAGGTGGTGAACCGCGTCGGCGAGCTCGACGCGAACATCCAGAAGGCCGCCATGCTGGCCTCGCAGAACAACCCTTACCTGGCGTGGGACGTGATCGTCGAAGCCTACAAGACCGAGTCCGACGACCTCGTGCTCGCCAAGACCCGTTCCGACATCGCCCCGCTCGTCGCCGCCTACGCCCGGCTGATCGGACAAGCCGAGCGCCTGGAGAAGGACGGGGCGGAGGCCGCGGCCCTGGCCGCCTGGCTGTCGGCCCAGGACCTCAATCCGGCTTCGCCGGCCTGCGGCGCCGCGGTCAAACGCCTCGCGCGTTCCGTGGCCGAGAGCGCCGTGGTGGGTTCTGCGGCGCCCGCGCCTGCGCCGCCCGCTGCCGAGGACGTGCCCGTGCCGCCCGCCCGCTGAGCCTCACCAGAGGCTGACCGGGTTGTCCTCCAGCGGATCGACCACCGTGACGCGGAGGTCGGCCTTCTGGGCGCGCACCTCGTTCATCAAGGCGTCGACGATGACGGTGCGGTTGCACTCCTTGCTGAGGTGGCCGAGGCAGAGTTCCGTCGCCTGCCATTCGCGCAGGCCGAGCAACAGGTCGCGGGTCTGCAGGTTGGACAGGTGGCCGAAGTTGCCGCGGATGCGTTGCTTCAGGGATGCCGGCCGCTTGGAAAGGTCGAGCATCTCGTCGTCGTAGTTGGCCTCGAGCACGAGGATGTCGGCGAGGGCGACATGATGCCGGACGACAGGCGTCACGTGGCCGAGGTCGGTCAGCCAGGTCAGCCGCTTGGCCGGCCGCGCGTCCTCGGGCGGGAGGTCGAAGGCGAAGCCTACCGGATCGGCCGCGTCGTGCGGGATCGGGATGGCCGTGATTTGCAGCCCTTTGAATTCGAAGGTCGTGCCGGTCTCGAACAGCTGCCAGTCCGGCTGCGATTTCAGGGAGTCCTTGATCCGGCGGGCCGTCTCGCGGTTGGCGAAGACCTTCAGCCTCGGGTTCTGGCGGAGCAGGGCGGGGAGGCCCACGCAGTGGTCGGCATGCTCGTGGGTGATGAACACCGCGTCGAGCGCCCGGGCCTCCAGGCCGAGTTTCTGGAGCGATGCTTCAAGACGGGGGCCTTGGAATCCCGCGTCCAGCATCACCCGCGCGCCGCCGGCCTCGAGCAGGGAGCAGTTGCCCGAACTGCTGGTGCCGAGGATGTGGAAGGCGAAGGCCATGCGCAGGGCGATGCAACCCCGTCCCGGGACCTGCTTCAAGCCGCCATTCGCCCTTTTCCGCTTGAGGGCGGGAGCCGCCGGAGGGAAGGTAGGCCATCCCGCCATGCCTTCCCTTCCTCGCGTCATCAGCATCATCATGGGCGGAGGCCGCGGCTCCCGTCTCTATCCCCTGACCAAGGACCGCTGCAAGCCGGCGGTGCCCCTCGCGAGCAACTACCGCCTGGTCGACATCCCCATCAGCAACTGCCTCAACTCGGGCTTCAACCAGATCTTCGTGCTGACGCAGTTCAACACGGCGTCCCTGCACAAGCATATCCAGCAGACCTACAAGTTCGACGGCTTCGGCCGGGGCTTCGTCGACATCCTGGCCGCCGAACAGACCGGCGACAAGGAGACCTGGTACCAAGGCACCGCCGACGCCGTGCGCCAGAATCTCCATCACTATGCCCTGAAGGACGAAGACCTCGTCCTCATCCTCTCCGGCGACCAATTGTACCGCCTCGATTTCGACGAGCTCGCCCGTCAGCACATGGAGACCGCCGCCGACGTGACCATCGCCGCCAAGGCCATGCCGTCCGACCAGGTCTCGGCGCTCGGCGTCATGCGCGTCAACCCCGACCTGCGCATCGTCGAATTCGTCGAGAAGCCCAAGGACCCGGCGGTGATCTCCTCGCTCGTCCTCGGCGGCGCCGCCCGGGCGCGCCTGTCCGACAAGTCCGACAAGCCTTATTGCCTGGCCTCGATGGGCATCTACCTGTTCTCCGGCAAGGTCATGCGCGAGGCCCTGGCCGACCATACGCAGACCGACTTCGGCAAGGAGGTCATCCCCGGCCTGCTCGCCTCGAAGCGGATGATGGGCTACGTCTTCGACGGCTACTGGGAGGACATCGGCACGGTCGGCTCCTTCTGGGAGTGCAACCTGACGCTGACCGACCCGGTGCCCCCGTTTGATTTCTTCGACGGTCAGAACCCGGTCTACACCCATTCCCGTTACCTGCCGCCGGCGAAGCTCAACGGCGCCCGCTCGCAGCGCGTGCTCATGGCCGACGGGGCCATCGTCGACGACTCGGAGCTGAACCGCTGCGTCATCGGCGTGCGTTCGGTGATCCGCGCCGGTTCCCGCCTGGAGAACGTCGTGATGATGGGGGCGGACTCCTTCGAACGGCCCAATGACCTGAGCCGGAACCACGGCCTCGGCCGGCCGGACATCGGCGTCGGTCCGAACTGCCTCATCCGCAACGCGATCATCGACAAGAACGCGCGCATCGGCGCCGGCTGCCGCCTCGCGCCGACCGGGCTGCCGGAGAAGTGGGAGACCGACGCGCTGTTCGTCCGCGACGGCGTGATCGTCGTCAAGAAGGGCGCCGTCGTGCCCGCGGGCACGATCGTCGGGGAATGAAGACCTACGCGCTGACCTACTGGTTCACGTGGGCGTTCCTGGTCCTCGCCGCCGCCCTCACCGGGGTCGCTTCGTTGAAGGACGCTTTTTTCGGCGGCTTGTTCGCCTCCCTGGCTTCGGCGCTGCTCTCGAAGGCCTATCGTCGCGCGGGCCCGCGCTACGCCCCGCTGCTCGGGGCGACGGCGGGCATCCTCTGGGTGGTCCTGATGTTCTACCGCATCCGCTGGTTCGGGCGGCCGGAATCTTTCGAGTCCGCGCAGTGGACGCTCGGCGTCGATATCTCCGTCCACGCCGCGGGCTTCGCCGGCGCCGCGCTGCTGACGGCCCTCCGCGAGCGGCATGAGTTCGGCAGGTCCCTCGTCGGCGGGTTCGCCCTGGCCGCCGCGATGACCGCGGTGCCTTACGGCGTCATCGCGTGGATCGACCATCGGGTCGCCGGACCGGTCGAGATCGTCCTCCTGGTCTCGGCCGAGGTCGCGCCCGACGAAGGGCCCGTCCGCCGGGCCGGCGCGATCCGCGCCGAATTCCGTCCGGAGGAGGTCGCCTTCCTGAAGGAGCGCATGCTCGTGGTCGACGGCCCGGGCGGCACCGAAATCGTCGACGAAGCAGGACGTCGTTACTGGCCGTTGTGGCGACGGCGCCTCGTCTATCCCGGTAATCCGGGCGGGCCGTTGCGCCAGGCCTTCGTGATCCTGCCTCCCGGCCTCGCCGCCGAGACCTGGGAGCTGCCTCTGCCGCAGGAGCCTGACGGCTGCGGCCTGGTCGTGTTGGGGCCGCAGAAAGCGGTCCGCTATTCGGGCGGGCCCGTCAGTCAGGCCGTGCGGGCGGAGCTGACGCTCGACGTCCGGATGATCGACGGCTCCTTGGCCTATCAAGGACTCCAGGCCGAGGTCTTCCGCCGCTCGCCGGTCGGCGATCTCTACGCCCCGGTGCGCACGCTCGGGCTTGCCGCCGCCTTCCTCGCCGCCGAAAGCGACGCCAAGCCGGCGGGCAAGGAACGTCCGCGCCGTCCGTCCTTCGGTCCGGAGCCCGTCGCCAAGTAAGCCTTCAGTTCGTGGCGCTCAGGAAGTCGCGGTAGAGTCCGGCGTAGACGCCGGCCGCTTCCAGCAATTCCTCATGGCTTCCGCGCTCGACGACGCGTCCGTCGTCAAGCACGAGCACCTGGTCGGCCCGGCGGATCGTGCTCAGGCGGTGCGCGACCACGAAGCAGGTGCGTCCTTTCATCAGCCGGTTGAGCGCGACCTGCAGGCGGGCCTCCGTCAGCGTGTCGACCGCGCTCGTGGCCTCGTCGAGCACGAGGATCCGCGGGTCGGCGAGCAGGGCGCGGGCGAACGCGACCAGCTGCTGCTGGCCCATGGACAGGCCGCGACCCTTCTCGGAGCAGGCCGCGTGGATGCCGCCGGGGAGGGCTTCGACGAGGTCGAGGCAGTCGAGGTCCCGGAAGGCTTGGCGCACTTCTTCGTCGCTCGCCTCGGGCCGGGCCGAGCGCACGTTGTCGGCGATCGTGCCGGCGAAGAGGAAGTTCTGCTGGAAGACGAAGCCCATCTGCCGGCGCAGCGTCTCCTGCCGGACGTCGGCGAGATCGCGCCCGTCGACGAACACCTGGCCGGACAGCGGAAGCTGGAATTTCGCGAGCAACCCGATGATGGTCGATTTCCCGGAGCCCGTGTGGCCGACGAGCGCGACGACCTGGCCGGGCTGCGCCACGAAGGAGATCCCGTGGAGCACCGGCCGGTCGGGCACGTAGGCGAAGCGCACGTCGCGGAACTCCACGTGGCCTCGCAGGGGCGGGCAGGCGGCGGCCGTCGGCGCGTCCGTCCAGGCCGGCGGGGTGTCGAGCAGGCGGAAATAGCGCTCCGCGCCCGCCATCGCGAGCGTCGCTTCGGAAAGCTGCGTGCCGATGATGGTGATCGGGGAGAAGAACAGGTCGGCCAGGAAGAAGAACGTCACCAGATCCCCGAGGCCCGTGCCGCCGCCGGACAGGGCGGCCCAGCCGCCGACCCCGATCAGCGCCGCCATGAATCCCTGCGCGTTGAGTTCCAGCAGCGGCAGGTAGAGCGCCGTGAGGCTGGCGGTCTTCACGACGTTGCCGGCGAGGCTGCGCACCAGCCGCGCGAAGATGCCCGCGTTGGTGTCCTCGCGCGCGAAGCCCTGCGTCACGCGGATGCCCTGCACCGTCTCGGCGAGCGCCGAGGTCACGCGGGAGAACGTCTCCTGCTGCACCCGCGAGGCGTGCAGGATGCGGCCCCGGAAGAAACCATGCACGAGCAGCAGGCAGGGCACGATGGCCAGGAGGACCAGGAACAGGCGAGGGTTCGCCCAGAGCATCAGCAGCGCCGCGCAGGTCATCTGGCCGAGCGAGACGAACGTGATGAAGAAATTGTTCTGCACCCCGTTGCGCATCGCCTCGATGTCCGAGATCATGCGGCTGATCAGCCCGCCGTGCCGGCGCGCGTGGAAGAAGGAGAGCGGCTGGGTCAGCAGGTGCGCCATCAGCCGGTCGCGCAGGTCGCGCAGGACGGACTCGCCGATCTGGTGGGCCAGGCGGATCCGCCAGTACAGGGCGACGTCGGCCAGCAGGAACAGCGCCGAGAAAAGCGCGATCCCGCGCGCCGTCGCGGCGCCGTCGCCCGCGGCCACGGGCCCTTTGATGAGGTACCCGACGAACCAGGCCAGCCCGGGCAGCGCCATCGCGCGGAGGACGCACAGCGCGAGCAGCGCGTCCCGCTGGGCGCGGTGCGGGGAGGTGAAGGCCAGCAGGCGCGCGACCGTCGACCAGCGCAACGGCAGCCGGTCCGGTTCCTCTTCGTCCGGGCGGACGCGTCGGACGGCGATCTCCAGGCGGTCGCGGCTCATGCGGCGGCTCCTTCCGACTGCACTAGGATGGCGCGGCGATAGTGCCCGTCCTTCGCCATCAGCTCGGCGTGGGTGCCCGCCTGGATCAGGCGTCCATGGTCGAGGACCAGGATCAGGTCGGCGCGGCGCAGCGTGCTCAGGCGATGCGCCACGATGAACGTCGTGCGGCCGACCATCGCGGCCTCCATCGCCGCCATGATCTCCTTCTCGGTCTCGGCGTCGATGGCCGAGGTCGGGTCGTCGAGCAGCCGCACCGGGGGGTCGAGCAGCAGGGCCCGGGCGATGGCCAGGCGCGGGCGCAGGCCGCCGGAGAGGTTCACGCCGCCTTCGCCGAGATGGGTCTCGTAGCCCTCCGGCAGCGCGGCGATGAACTCATGCGCGCCGGCGACGCGGGCGGCGCGTTCGATGCGCTCCATCGTCGCCTCCGGATGGCCGAAGGCGATGTTCGCGGCGATGCTGTTCGAGAACAGGAAGTTCTCCTGGAAGACGATGCCGACCTGCCGGCGCAGCTCGGGCAGCGGCAGGTCCCGCAGGTCGTGGCCGTCGAGCGTCACGCGGCCGGAGCGGGGATCGTAGAAGCGGGGGATGAGGGAGAGCAGCGCGGACTTGCCCGCGCCGGTCGCGCCGGCGATGGCGATGCGCCGGCCGGGCTCGGCCACGAAGCTCAGGCCGCGGAGGACGGTGGCGTTGTCCTGATATTCGAAGCTCACGTCCTCGAAGGCCACGCGCCCGAGGAAACGGCCCGGCGAGCGCGCCCCCGGGGCCGAGGCCACCCCGGGGTCGGTGTCCAGGATCTCGAAGATGCGCTTCGCGCCGGCGAGGGAGACCTGCGCGTTGTCGACCACCGCGGCCAGCGTGGTGACCTGCGTGGAGAACTGCTGGAGCAGGCCGGCGAAGGCGACGAGGCCCGTGCCGAGGGCGATCTCGCCGCGCGCGACCATCCAGCCGCCGTAACCGAGCAGGATCGCCATCGACAGCCGGTTGAGGCCGTCGATCACCGGCCAGAAGAGGGCGATCTCGCCGAAGACCTTGCGTTTCTGGACGCGGATGGCCTCGCTCCAGCCGGCGAAGCGGGCCTGGATCCTGGGTTCAAGCGCGAAGCCCTTCACGACCTGGATGCCCTGCACGTTCTCGGAGAAGCCCAGCACCATGCGGTCCATCAGTTCGCGGTTCTCTTCGTAGGCCGGCCGGACGCGGCGGGAGAAGCGGATGGCGAACCAGACCTGGAAAGGCAGCACCGAGAGGCAGGCCAGCGACAGGCGCCAATCGGTCCGGAACATGTAGGCCGAGCAGGCCACGAGCGTCACGGCGATGATCGCCAGCTGCAGGAGCACGCCCTCGATGAAGATGCGGACGGCGTGGGCGTCGGACGTGACGCGGTTGATGATCGAGCCGCTGGCGTTCCCGTCGAAGAAGCGGAAGCTGAGCTGCTGCAGTTTGGCGAAGACCTGCGCGCGCAGGTTCACGACGATGCGACCGTGCAGGAACCGGACCGAGACGAGGCCGAAGGCGAAGGAAAGCGCGGCGCGGGCCAGCGCGGCGACGAAGATGCCCGCGCCGAGCCAGGCGAGCACGGCCCTGTCGGAGGCGTCCGCGGGTACGAAGAAAGGCAGCGCCGGCGCGGCCACGGTCCGGTCGGCGCAGTGCCGGATGAAGTCGATGCCGACGCCGGCCAGCGCGATCACCGCGACGGTGAGGAAGACGACGGCGAGCTGCAGGCCGAGCAACTGGAGGCAATCCGCGCGGTACGACCAGGCGATCCGCAGCAGGCGCCGCAGGGTGGCGGCGCGGTCGTCAGGGGCGGGATCGGCGGGCATGCGCGGCGGGACGCCGGCGGGCTCAGCGGATCATCTGGCCTTCGCGCGAAGCCTTCTTGCGGAATTCGGCGAGGATGCGGGCGGTGAGCGGACCGGGCTTGCCGGCGCCGATCTTGCGGGCGTCGACCTCGATGACGGGGATGACCTCGGCCGCGGTGCCGGTGAGGAAGCATTCGTCGGCGTTCCAGACGTCGTAGCGGGTGATGTTCGTCTCGACGGTCGGAACGCCCAGCGCCGCGGCGATTTCGAGCGCGACCTGGCGCGTGACGCCGACGAGGGCGCCCGCGTGCGAAGCGGGGGTGATGAGGCGGCCTTTGTGGATGAGGAAGACGTTGTCGCCGGTGCACTCGGAGACGTAGCCTTGCTCGTTGAGCATGAGGCACTCATGGAAGCCGTGCTGCTGGGCCTCCATCTTGGCCATGATGTTGTTCAGGTAGTTCAGGGACTTGATCATCGGCGGCAGCGCGGCGGGGCTGATGCGGCGCGTCGGCGCGGTGATGATGCGCATGCCCGTGGCATAGAGCTCCTCAGGGTAGAGCTTGATGGTGTCGGCGATGCAGACGATCGACGGCGTCGGGCAGTTCTTGGGCGAGAGACCGAGGTCGCCGAAGCCGCGGGAGACCACCAGGCGGATGTAGCCGTCGGTCAGTTGGTTCCGGCGGCAGGATTCG